>NZ_JBEYHA010000003.1:0-200347 GCF_040635075.1 Nocardiopsis sp. NPDC007018 | reverse complement strand
ACCTGGACACGGAGGGGGTGCGGCCCGACTCCACCTCGGAGACCTTCTTCGCGCTGCGCATGTGGGTGGACAACCGCCGCTGGTCGGGGGTGCCGCTTGGCACAGAGGCGCGGCAGGATCAGGCGTCCTTGATGTCGCAGACCACGGCGCCGTTGCCGACGGTCTCGCCGGGGGTGACCTTGAGGCTGGTCACGACCCCGGCTCGGTGGGCGGTCAGCGGCTGCTCCATCTTCATGGCCTCGATGACCACCACGGTCTCTCCCTCGGCGACGCGCTGGCCCTCTTGGGCCACGATCTTGACCACGGTGCCCTGCATCGGTGAGACCAGCGAGTCGCCGTCGGGAACGGCGGTCGTGCCGCCGCCACGGGAGGCGCGCCTGCGCCTCCCGCCGTCGTTCCCTGCGGCGGCGACCGTTCCCAGTGAGGCGGGCAGGACGACGTCGAGACGCCTGCCGCCGACCTCCACGGTCACGGTCTCCCGCTCGGGCGCGTCGGCGGTGCCGGGCTCACCCGACCACGGTTCGATGCTGTTCTCGAACTCGGTCTCGATCCACCGCGTGTACACGCCGAACGGCTGGTCGGGGTCGGCGGGGGCGAAGGCCGGGTCGGTGACGACGGCCTGGTGGAAGGGGATGACCGTGGGCATCCCTCCGACCGTGAACTCGGCGAGCGCCCGCCGGGAGCGCTGGAGCGCCTCGGTGCGGGTGCGGCCGGTGACGATCAGCTTCGCGACCATGGAGTCGAAGGCCTGCGGCACGGTGAACCCGGCCTCGCAGCCGGTGTCGACGCGCACACCGGGCCCGCCGGGCAGGTCCAGGGCGGTGATGGTGCCGGGCGCGGGCATGAAGCCCCGGCCCGGGTCCTCGGCGTTGATCCGGAACTCGAAGGAGTGCCCGCGCACCGGGGGGTCGTCGTAGCCGAGCTCCTCGCCGTCGGCGACGCGGAACATCTCCCGGACGAGGTCGATGCCGGTGACCTCCTCGGTGACCGGGTGCTCGACCTGGAGCCGGGTGTTGACCTCGAGGAAGGAGATGGTGCCGTCCACTCCCACGAGGAACTCACAGGTGCCCGCGCCCACGTACCCGGCCTCCCGCAGGATGGCCTTGGAGGCGGAGTACAGCCGGTCCGTCTGGTCCGGGGACAGGAACGGGGCGGGCGCCTCCTCCACCAGCTTCTGGTGGCGGCGCTGGAGGGAGCAGTCACGCGTGGACACGACCACGACGTTGCCGTGGGTGTCGGCCAGGCACTGGGTCTCCACGTGGCGCGGCTTGTCGAGGTAGCGCTCCACGAAGCACTCGCCGCGACCGAACGCGGTCACCGCCTCGCGCACCGCCGACTCGTAGGCGTCGGCGACCTCGTCCAGGGTGTACGCCACCTTCAGACCGCGGCCGCCGCCGCCGAAGGCGGCCTTGATGGCGATCGGCAGCCCGTGCTCCTCGGCGAAGGCCACGACCTCGTCGGCGGACTCCACCGGATCGGGGGTGCCCGCGACGAGCGGGGCGCCGACCTTCTGTGCGATGTGGCGGGCCTGCACCTTGTCGCCGAGCGCGGTGATCGCGGACGGCGGCGGGCCGATCCAGGTCAGCCCGGCGTCGATCACGGCCTGGGCGAAGTCGGCGTTCTCCGCCAGGAACCCGTAGCCGGGGTGGACGGCGTCCGCGCCGGTGGCGGCGGCGACGGCCAGGAGCTTGCCGATGTCCAGGTAGGAGTCGGCGGGGGTGGAACCGCCCAGGCTGTGCGCCTCCTCGGCGACCTTGACGTGCAGGGCGTCCAGGTCGGGTTCGGCGTAGACGGCCACGCTGGCGATGCCGGAGTCGCGGCAGGCGCGGGCGATCCGCACGGCGATCTCGCCTCGGTTGGCGATCAGAACTTTACGCACGGTGGAAATCCTCCAGATGGAGCACGGAGCGGGTCACACGCCGACCGCTCGGGGATGGGCACGACGGCGGTCACCTGGTGCTGAGGCGCCACGCGCCGGGGCCGGGGCGCAGCGGGGCGCGCACGCCGCGCGCGCGGTCCCGCCAGCCGGAGACGGGCCGCTCGGGCACGGTCGCCCCGGCGGAGGCGCGGGCCGCCGCCGCGCGGGCGGCGAGCACGGCGGTGAGGGCGGCGAGTTCCTCGTCGGTGGGCTCGCCGCGCACGACGACCAGGTGGGGCGGGGTCGGCTTCTCGCGGGCGCTCACAGCGGGATGTTCCCGTGCTTCTTGGGCGGCAGCTGTTTGCGCTTGTTGCGCAGGGCCCGCAGCGCCTTGGTGACCTGGACGCGGGTCTCGGAGGGCAGGATGACCCCGTCCACGTAGCCGCGCTCGGCCGCCGAGTACGGGTTGAGCAGGGTGTCCTCGTACTCGCCGACCAGCCGGGCCCGCTCGGACTCGACGTCGTCGGCGGCTGCCAGGGTCCGGCGGTGCAGGATGTTGACCGCCCCCTGCGCGCCCATGACGGCGATCTGCGCGGTGGGCCAGGCGAGGTTGACGTCGGCGCCCAGGTGCTTGGAGCCCATCACGTCGTAGGCGCCGCCGAAGGCCTTGCGGGTGATGACGGTGATCAGCGGGACGGTGGCCTCGGCGTAGGCGTACAGCAGTTTCGCGCCCCGGCGGATGATGCCGTCCCACTCCTGGTCGGTGCCGGGCAGGAAGCCGGGGACGTCGACGAAGGTGAGGACGGGGACATTGAACGCGTCGCAGGTGCGCACGAAGCGCGCCGCCTTCTCGGAGGCGTCGATGTCCAGGCAGCCCGCGAAGCTCATGGGCTGGTTGGCGACGATGCCCACGGACTGGCCGTCGACCCGTCCGAAGCCCACCACGATGTTGGTGGCGAACTGGGAGTGGACTTCCAGGAAGTCGCCGTCGTCCAGGACGGACTCGATGACCCGCCGCATGTCGTAGGGCTGGTTGGCGGAGTCCGGGACGAAGGCGTCCAGGGCGAGGTCGGTCTCGGTGAGCTCGTCTCCGGGGTCGTTCTCGGGGGCCAGGCGGGGCGCCTCTTCGAGGTTGTTGTCCGGCAGGTGCGACAGCAGCGAACGGACGTAGTCGATGGCGTCGTGCTCGTCGGCGCCCCGGTAGTGGGCCACCCCCGACTTGGTGGAGTGCGCGGTGGCGCCGCCGAGCTCCTCCATGGAGACGTCCTCGCCGGTGACCGTCTTGATGACGTCGGGGCCGGTGATGAACATCTGGGAGGTCTCGTCGACCATGACCACGAAGTCCGTGAGGGCGGGGGAGTAGACGTGCCCGCCCGCGGTGGCGCCCATGATCAGGGAGATCTGCGGGACGACCCCGGAGGCGTGGGTGTTGCGCTTGAAGATCTCGGCGTACAGGCCGAGCGCCACCACGCCCTCCTGGATGCGGGCCCCGCCGCCCTCGTTGATGCCGACGACCGGGTAGCCGTTGGTGAGGGCGTGGTCCAGGACCTTGCAGATCTTCTCGCCGTAGACCTCGCCCAGCGATCCGCCGAAGACGGTGACGTCCTGGCTGAAGATCGCGACGGGGCGGCCGTCGACGGTGCCGTGGCCGGTGACCACACCGTCCCCGTAGGGGCGGTTGGCGTCGAGGCCGAAGTTGGTGGAGCGGTGCCGGGCCAGCGCGTCGAACTCGACGAAGGAGCCGGGGTCGACGAGGGCGTCGATCCGCTCGCGTGCGGTCATCTTGCCTTTGGCGTGCTGCTTCTCGACAGCGCGCTCGGACCCGGCGTGCACGGCTTCGTACCTGCGCCGTCGCAGGTCGGCGAGCTTGCCCGCGGTCGTGTGGATGTCGATCTCAGCCGCGGACAGCGGTTCAGGGGCTTCGGTGGCCATAACAGCCCAGGTTAGCTCCGGGGGTCTGGTTCGCCGTCACTCGGCCCGGGTTACTCGTCAGTAGGAGTGGTCCCCGGGGGCTCCGGTGTCGAGGAGCGGAGCCCGGTGTCCGCGGGGTGTAAAAGCCGCCCGGAAAAGCGTGAGTAATTGTGAATTGCGCAGTTATCGGAACACTGATTAACGCCTGGGCAAAACCCCGAAAAGCCGACCCCCGAGCACGGGTCGCCGGGGCTGATCTCTGTAGGGTCGGCCCTATGACAGCGGTTAGCGCAGAACGCGACAGTGCCCGCCAGGAAGTCCCCGAACAGCTCAGGAATGACGTCAAGCTGCTCGGCGAGATGCTCGGAACGGTCCTCGCCGAAAGCGGCGGCGCGGACCTGCTCGCCGATGTCGAGAAACTCCGACACGCCGTGATCGGGGCCCGCGACGGCACCGTCACGACCGACGAGATCACCCGGATCGTCGCCGCCTGGCCGCTGGAGCGCGCCAAGCAGGTCGCCCGTGCCTTCACCGTCTACTTCCACCTCGCCAACCTCGCCGAGGAACACCAGCGCATGCGCGCCCTGCGCGCCCGCGACGACGCCGCCAACCCGCCCCGCGAGTCCCTGGCCGCCGCCGTGCGCGCCATCCGCGAGAGCGAGGGCGGCGAGGAGCGCCTCACCGAGCTGGTCGAGGGCATGGAGTTCCACCCGGTCCTCACCGCCCACCCCACCGAGGCCCGGCGCCGCGCCGTCTCCACCTCCATCCTGCGCGTCAGCTCCCAACTGGAGGCCTGGCACGCCGCCCACGAGGGCAGCGGCGCCGCCGCCGAGGCGCACCGCCGACTCCTGGAGGAGATCGACCTCCTGTGGCGCACCTCCCAGCTGCGCTACACCAAGCTCGACCCGTTGGACGAGGTGCGCACGGCCCTGGCCGCCTTCGACGAGACGATCTTCGCGATCGTCCCGCAGGTGTACCGCACCCTGGACACCGCCATCGACCCCGAGGGCACCGGCACCCGGCCGCCCCGCGCCACACCCTTCGTGCGGTACGGCAGCTGGATCGGCGGAGACCGGGACGGCAACCCCTTCGTCACCCACGAGGTGACCCGCGAGGCCATGAGCATCCAGTCCGAGCACGTCCTGCGCGGCCTGGAGACCGCCTGCGGCCGGATCGCCCGCTCCCTCACCGTCTACTCCAACCTCACCCCCGCCGGCCCCGTGCTCCTGGACACGCTCGCCGAGGCCAGGGCCGGGCAGCCCGCGCTCATGGGCGAGATCAGCCAGCGCTCGCCCAACGAGCCCCACCGCCAGCTCCTCCTGCTGGCCACCGCGCGGCTGCGCGCCACCCGCGAACGCGACGCCGACCTCGCCTATGCGGACCCCGGGGAGTTCCTCGCCGACCTGCGCCTGGTCCAGGACTCCCTCGCCGCCGCCGGTGCGGCCCGCCAGGCCTACGGCGAACTCCAGCACCTGGTCTGGCAGGCCGAGACGTTCGGCTTCCACCTGGCCGAGCTGGAGATCCGCCAGCACAGCGAGGTCCACGCGGCCGCCCTCAAGGAGATCGAGTCCGGCGGTCCCCTCTCCGAGCGCACCGAGGAGGTTCTCGACACCATCCGGACCATCTCCTGGATTCAGGAGCGGTTCGGGGTGGAGGCCTGCCGCCGCTACATCGTGAGCTTCACCCGCTCCGCCGAGGACGTCGAGGCCGTCCACAAGCTCGCCACGCACGCCCTGCCGCCCAAGCGCGTGCCGGTCCTGGACGTCATCCCGCTCTTCGAGACCGGTGCCGACCTGGAGGCTTCGCCCCGCGTGCTCGCCGGGATGCTCGACCTCCCGCCCGTGCGCCGCCGACTGGCCGACAACGACCGCCGCCTGGAGGTGATGCTCGGCTACAGCGACTCCGCCAAGGACGTGGGGCCGGTCAGCGCCACCCTGCGTTTGTACGACGCCCAGGCGCGGTTGTCCGCGTGGGCCCGCGAGCACGACATCCGCCTCACCCTGTTCCACGGTCGGGGCGGCTCCCTCGGCCGGGGAGGCGGCCCGGCCAGCCGCGCCCTGCTCGCGCAGGCGCCCGGCTCCGTCGACGGCCGGTTCAAGGTCACCGAGCAGGGGGAGGTCATCTTCGCCCGCTACGGCCAGGCCGCGATCGGCCGCCGCCACATCGAACAGGTCGGCCACGCCGTCCTCATGGCCTCCACCGACGCCGTCCAGGAGCACGAGCGCGAGGCCGCCGAGCGCTACCGGCACCACGCCGACGCCGTCGCGGCCGCCGCCCAGGAGGCCTACCTCGCCCTCATCAACACCGACGACTTCGCGGTCTGGTTCTCGCGGGTCAGCCCGCTGGAGGAGCTCGGCGAACTCCGTCTGGGCTCCCGCCCCTCCCGGCGGGGCGCCGCCAAGGGCCTGGGCGACCTCAGGGCGATCCCGTGGGTGTTCGCGTGGACCCAGACCCGGGTGAACCTGCCCGGCTGGTACGGCCTCGGCACCGGCCTGGCCGCCGTTGCCGACCTGCCCGTGCTCCAGGCGGCCTACCGTGAGTGGCCCATGTTCGGTTCACTGCTGGACAACGCCGAGATGAGCCTGGCCAAGACCGACCGGACCATCGCCGAGCGCTACCTCGCCCTGGGCGGCCGGCCCGAGCTCAGCGAGACCGTCCTGCGGGAGTACGACCTCACCCGCGAACTCGTCCTGCGGGTGACCGGCCACGAACGCCTCCTGGAGAACCGCGCGGTCCTGTCGCGTGCCGTGGACCTGCGCAACCCCTACGTGGACGCGCTCAGCCACCTCCAGCTCCGCGCCCTGGAGGCGCTGCGCGGCGAGGAGGCCGACTCCCTGTCGGAGGAGGACGGCGAGCACCTGGAACGGCTGCTCCTGCTGTCCGTGAACGGTGTGGCCGCGGGGCTCCAGAACACCGGCTGATGTAATGGTGCGATGACCCGAGACGACGACATCCCGCCCCTGGGCCCGGACCTGCGGCCCGGGGGCCTCTGGCAGCGGGTCGAGGTGCTCCCCGAGGCCGGTTCCACCAACACCGAGCTGGTCGCCCGCTCCCGAGAGGGGGCTCCCGAGGGGAGCGTGCTGGTCACCGAGCACCAGACCGCGGGGAAGGGGAGGCTGGGGCGCGGCTTCACCACGCCGCCCCGCGTCGCCCTGACCTTCTCGGTGCTCACCCGGCCCGACGTGCCGGGCGGGCAGCTCGGCTGGGTGCCGCCCCTCATGGGCGTGGCCGCCGTGGCCGCCGTCCGGGCCACCACCGGCCTGGAGGCCCGGCTCAAGTGGCCCAACGACCTCCTCGTGGGGGAGGGCAAGCTCGCCGGAATCCTCGCGGAGGCCGACTTCTCCGACCCCGAGCACCCGGGCGTCGTGGTGGGCATGGGGCTGAACGTCTCCCAGAGCGCCGACGAACTCCCCGTCGAGACCGCCACCTCGCTGCGGGCCCACTCCAGCGAGGTGCCCCGGGAGACCCTGCTCCTGGCCGTCCTGGAGGAGTTCGGGCGGCGCTACACCGCGTGGACGCGTCACCGGGGCGACGCCGAGGCCAGCGGCCTCGCCGACGAGTACCGGGGGGTGTGCGTCACCCTGGGCCGCGCGGTCCGTGTGCACCTGCCCGGGGGGACGTTCCTCGACGGCACCGCCACCGGGGTCGACTCCCAGGGGAGGCTCCTCGTCGCCGACCGGGCCCTGAGCGCCGGGGATGTCGTGCACGTCCGGCCTGGCGTGTGATCGTGTGCCATTATCACTTTCATGGCTATCGCGGACCGTTATCTCTCCGATGACGAAGAACTCGTCTACGTCGCTCGGCAGCACTGGACCCTCCTCGCCGGGGAGTTCGTCGCGCTCCTCCTCATCGTCGGAGTCGTCGGCACGGCCCTGTTCTTCATCCCCTGGAACGAGGACTGGAGCCTGATCGCGGCCGGCGTGGTCGTCGCGGTCGGTGTCGTCGCGGCCCTCACCTTCTGGTTCGTCCCCATGCTCAAGTGGGCGACCACCGTCTACATCCTCACCAACCGGCGCCTCATGATGCGGGACGGCATCATCTCCAAGCAGGGCCGGGACATGCCGCTCACCAGGGTCAACGACGTCTCCTTCAGCATCTCCCTGTGGGAACGGATCATGCGGTACGGAACGTTGTCCATCCAGTCGGCGTCCGAGCAGGAGGGCATGGTCCTCCAGCGCGTGCCCCGGCCCCAGTGGTTCCAGGCGGAGATCTACCGCCAGGTCAACGCGGCCCAGAGGCCGACCGGGTGACGCGTAAGCTGGAGACGCACCCCACACCGTGAAAGAGAACGTATGCCGTCGCGTCCTGATCCGAAAGCGATCGAGTCCGTCCTGCTCGGCGGAGAGGCGGTCTACACCAGGGAGCAGGCGGTCGAGCTCGCCGGTGCCGACCCCGAACTGGCCGGGCGCGTCTGGCGCGCCCTGGGCTTCCCCACCCTGGACGACGACTCGGCGATCTTCGCCGAGAGCGACGTCGAGGCGTTGCGCATCACCCACTCCCTCCTGGAGGAGGGGCTGCTCGACGAGGAGGGCGTGGTCCGCTTCGCCCGCGCCATGGGGCAGACCATGGCCCGGCTGGCCGACTGGCAGACCAGCATCCTGAGCACCCTCGTCTTCCAGAACGAGGAGTCGCCCAGCCCCCTGATGAACCAGGTCAAGGAACTGCTCCCCGACGTGGAGCGCCTCCTCCTGCACATCTGGCGGCGCCAGCTCGCGGCCTCCACGGCCCGCACCCTGGCGGTGATGTCCAACAACAACGACATCGTCCCGAACTACTACCCGCTGATCGTGGGCTTCGCCGACCTGGTCTCCTTCACCACGTTGAGCCGCGAACTCGACGAGATGGAACTCGCCGGGGTCGTGGAGGGCTTCGAGGCCACCGCCGCCGACATCGTGGCCTCCGGCGGCGGACGCGTCGTCAAGACCCTCGGCGACGAGGTGCTCTACGTCGCCGACTCCCCGCTCCAGGCGGCGGACATCGCCCTGCGCTTGGCCTCCGGGGTGAAGACCCACGTGGAGGTGCCCGACGTCCGCGTCGGCGTGGCCTACGGGCCGGTCCTCACCCTGCACGGGGACGTCTTCGGCACCACCGTGAACCGGTCCAGCAGACTCACGTCCTTCGCCCGCCCCGGCACCGTCCTCATCGACGAGGCCCTGGCGGAGAGCCTGGCCGACGAGGAGGGGCTCCAGGTGGTGCGGGTCCGTGCGCGACACGCCCACGGGCTCGGACTCATCCAGCCCTACGCGCTGCGTCGCGACTTCGACCAACAACGTGTGCCGACCGACGGAGAAGGATAGGCTCGAAGCTCCAACGTCAGGTGGTGAGCCAGTGAGTCCGTCCCCCGTCCAGCAGGTCCAGCGACTGCGTACCTCCGGAGTCTTCAGCGTCGAGGGCGCGGAGTCCGACGTCGAGAACAACGTGTGGATCGTCGGCAACGACGACAGCGCGGTCGTGATCGACGCCGCGCACGACCACGAGCGCATCGCCCGGGGGCTGGGCGACCGCGAGCTCATGGCGATCGTGTGCACCCACGGGCACGCGGACCACGTCAACGCCGCGGTGGCCCTGGCCGACCTCACGGACTGCCCGATCCTGCTCCACCCGGACGACTCCGAACTGTGGCACCAGGTGCACCCCTACCGTGAGCCCGATGCCCCTCTGCTGCACGGCGAGGTCCTGCGCGCCGGCGACGTGGAACTGCACGTCCTGCACACCCCGGGCCACACCCCGGGCGGCGTCTGCCTGTACTCCCCCGAACTCGGCGTGGTCTTCGGCGGCGACACGCTGTTCCCCGACGGGCCCGGGGCGACCGGCCAGCCGTCCTCGGACTTCCCCACGATCATCGGTTCGATCCGGGACCACCTCGTGACCCTGCCGGGTGACACGGTCGTCCACCCGGGCCACGGGGAGTCCACCACCGTCGCTGAGGTCGCCACCCGCCTGGAGGAGTGGACCGCCCGGGGCTTCTGACCCGCCCCCGGGGAGCCCCGCCGCCCCTCAGAGCCGCAGGTCGAACTCGGCCCTCGCCTTGACGAGGCCGTTGACCTGGATCTCCACCAGGTGCGTCCCCGCGTGGTAGGTCCGGGTCGTGACGGGGCGCACCGGGTGCCTCTTCTCCAGGGTCCGCCTCTCACCGGCGCCCAGTTCCAGGGTCGTCCACTTGAACACCTTGGGGCCGCGCTCCCCGTTGGCGCGCACGTGGTGCACCACGTAGTCCACGATCACCGTGTGCGGTCGGCCGTCCCCGTTCTCCAGGTCCACCCGTACCTCCAGCACACCGCCCAGCTCCAGCGCCGTGGGAGAGAGCACCAGCCCCGTCGCCGTCACCCGCGCGCCACCGGTCGCCCCCAACAGGGCCAGCGCCCGTTGGTCCCCCCGCTTCACCAGGGTGCGCAGGGCGTGCCGCACGGTCCACGCGGTCTCCGGGGTCGGGCTCTCGCGGGTCCACCGCTCCACCACGTCAAGGACCAGCCCGGGGTGTTCCCGCGACACGTCGTTCAGGTTGTTGGCGACCGAGGTGCGCACGAACTTCGACGGGTCCGACCTCAGGGCCTCCAACACCGCCAGCACCGGGGACGGGTCCTCGACGAACCCGGTCAGCCTGCGCGCCCAGGGCAGCCGGGGCCTGATCCCCTCGCTGGCGAACCGGCGCACGTTCGGGTCCGGGTCGAGCGCGCAGCGGCGCATGAGCTCCATGGTGGCGTCGTAGTGCCGGAGCACGTACGGGCGCACGGCGAACTCGCTCGTGTGACGCTTGGTGATCTCCACCAGCGCCGGGAGCGAGGCATCGGGGTGCTCCAGCCCGTACTCCTCGACGAAGCGGGCCACCGGCATCAGGTGGAAGCCCTCGTTGAACATGCCCGCCCCCTCGCCGAGGACCTCCTCGTCGAGGGAGGCCACCAGTACCCCGACGGCCTTCGGATAGTCGTCGGGCAGACGGTCGCGCAGTCCCCGGGCCATGACCAGCACACGGTCCTTGAGCTCCAACGGCGGGACCAGGCTCTCGACCTCCGCCGCGTAGTCGTCGACGTCGAAGCCGGGGTACACCCGCCGGACCGACGCGCCGAGGACCCGCGCGCTCGCGCCGTCGAGGTGGTGCTTGAGGCTGTACTCCCCGGCCATGGCACGTCCTTCGCCCGCACCCCGATCCGGTCGCCGCCCGCCCGGCCGGGGCTCGGGGAGGGGCTGCACCGGCGGCGGAACGGTCAAGCTATACCGTGCCGCCGGTGAAGTCGAGGACACGCGGGCCTCAGGGGACCAGCAGCGCGCTGCGCGCCTCCAGCACGTCCGCCGGAACCCGCACCCCCAGCCCCGCCAGCCTGCGCAGGTGCGTCTGGTGGCTGAACCGGTCACGCAGCACCTCGTGCCCGATCCGCACCTGGTGCGCGTACCGCTCCTCGTCGCCCATCAGCGCCTCCACCTCCGCGCGGACGCCCTCGGGCTCCGTGTACACCGCGGCGTCACCGAACACCGGGGCGAAGGAGGGCGGCAGGAGGGTCGGCAGCCCGACCGCCACGGCCTCCAGCGGGGACCGGCCGAACGGCTCCAGGTGCCCGCGGCCGGTGAAGTACACGTACACGTCCAGGCCGTGCAGGAACTCCCGCACGTCCATCGAGTCGAACGGGTGCGACGTCCAGTGCTCCGGCAGTCCCTCCTGGCCGAGCGCGCGCTCGGCGTACCTCGTGCCGCCGAGCACGTGGGTCTCCCAGCCGGGCAGCGCCGGGTGGGCGGCCGCCAGCACCGCCGGGTCCTCCGGCCACTTGTCCCGGTCGTCCCGCGAGTGGCGGCCGAGCAGCACCCGGCCGTCGGGGTTGCGCCGCCCGCCCCGCCGCCACGCGTCGAGGTCGATGATGTTGGCCCAGTCCTCGTCCGCCAGCGGCACCCCCGCCATCTCCGGCGCGTGGTGCAGGAGCATCGCCTCACGCACCCGGGGGCTGATCGGGTACCAGGAGTGTTCGCCCAGCATGGCGGTGAACCCCTCCACGCAGCGCGCGACGTTCCACGCCTCGTTGCGCTCCGCCCGCCGTAGACCCCGATCCTCCGCCGTCCCGTACCTGCGGTCCGGGGTCTGGTTGAGGACCACGACGCTCCGCGCCGCCTCCACGGAGGGGAGTACGTCCATCGGGTGCTGGCCGATGAGCGGGAACCGCACCACCAGAAGGTCGCAGGTGACCCGTTCGTCGGGGGCCACGAACCGGACGCGGTCGTTGTCGACGGCGGCCAGGACCCTGGGGTTGACCCCTCGGGACTGGTCCGCGCGCAGCACGGGGTGGTGCACGAGACCGGTGGTGAGACCGGCGCCGCGCTGGGCGGCGATCTCCTGGAGGTTGCTGCCGGTGCTGCCGCCGGGCAGGCGGAAGTCCGACATGAGCACCACGTCGAAGTGGCGGGCGGTGCGCGGGGCCCGGATGCGCGCGGTCAGCAGCGACGGGACCCCGGACGCCCCCCGCGCCGCGCGCGGGGCCGCGAGGTCGGCCAGGTGGGCGTGGTCACGCGCCGAGTCGGGCTGCCCGGTCGCGCGGTGCCAGTTGGACAGGGTCTTGTGTGCCTCGGCGCGCAGGCCCGGGCTGGCTTCGGTGTCGGCTCCCAGCGTGCGCAGGCGCTCGAGCCCCAGGGAGCTGTACCCGTTCCAGAGCAGGTCCTGGGCGTGGCGCAGGCTCCGCTCCGCCGGGGTCCGAGCCGACTCGGAGTCGGCCTCGGCGCCGTCCCCGCCGGTTCCACGGCGGCCGCGCGCGGCCTCCGCGATCCGCCCCTCCGGGCCGCGCGGCCGTTGCCGCTCGTACCGGGCCCAGCCCTCGACGGTGCGGTCCGCGCAGGCGTCCGCGGCCTCCTGGATGGTCTGGCGCACCCGCACGTCGCAGTCGCGCGCGGCGCCGAGCTCGTCGCGGTGCTCGCGGGCCATCTCGTCGAGCTGCACGCGGACCTCCTCCAGTTTCCCGGAGAGGGTTCTGCGCTCTCTGTCCACGGAGAAGGCCACCGCGAGCGCGAGTACGGCGAGCCCGGCGAAGACCAGCGCCAGGGCCAGCCTGGGCGGGCTGAGGGCGACGGCCGCGGTGACCGCCACGACGGCGACCGACACGACCTGGGGACGGGAGAAGGAACTGAACCTCATGACGGGACCACGTTCGGGGTAGGGGACGGTTGGCTCCCGCGCGGTCCCGGCGGGAGACGGCCGGTGGTGGCGGGTGGCCTCAAGGTTCACCCAGGGAGGCGGTCCGGAGAAGGAACCCCGGTTCGGGGGAGCGTCGGTGACAGAACGGGGCGAAGCGGGCGGCGGGGGAGCGTGTCGAAGGCGGGTCCGCGGGTGGGGGAGAGCCCCCTGGAATCCGCCGATCAGGGGGCCCCGTCCTCCCGGGTGCCCGCGCCGTGCCAGCCCCGCTCGTGGTCGGGGTCGCCCGCGTCCGCCGCCGAGATCAGCACCTCCAGGTCCGGCCCCAGGTCCTCGGGCGACATCGCCAGCAGGTACGCGTTGAGGTGGCGGCGGAAGGCCTCCGCCGAGTGCGAGGGCTCCACGTCCTTCCTCCGGGCCAGGGCGACCGTGCGCAGCAGCCTCGGCCGGGCCAGCGGCGTTCCGCGCAGGCCGGGCCGGTTGCGCAGCACCATACTGGGCACCACCGCCAGCCCCAGGCCCGCCTCCACGAACCGCAGTACCGCGTCCATCTCCCCGCCCTCGACCGCGAGGTGCGGCTCGAACCCGGCGGCGCGGCAGGCCCGCAGGGTCGCCTCGCGGACGTCGTACCCGCGCCGGAACATCACCAGCGGCCGCCCCTCCAGCTCCGTGATGCGGATCGACGCGCGTCCGTTCGGCGAGGGGCGGGAGGTCGGGCTGGCCACCACCAGGTTCTCCCGCAGGATGGGGGTGGTGGAGAAGTCGGGGTCACTGCTCTGGAGCGGCAGGATGATGAAGGCGAGGTCCAGCTCCCCCCGGCCTAGGTCCCGGATGAGGTCGCGGGAGCCGCTCTCCTCCACCCGCAGCTCGATCCCCGGGTAACGTGCGTGGAAGTCCGACAGCACGTCCGCGAGCAACCCCGCGCACAGCGACGGGGTCGCGCCCAGACGCACCCGCCCCCGCCGGACACCGGCGAGTTCGGCGACCTCCCGCCGGGCCGTCTCCAGGTCGGTGAGGATGCGCTGGGCGAGCGGAAGCAGGGCCTCGCCGGCCGGAGTGAGTGTGATGTTTCCCCGAGCACGACTGAATAACGGCGCGCCCAGCTCGCGCTCAAGGCTGCGGATCTGTTTGCTCAAGCTCGGCTGGGCGACGCGGGAAAGCTCGGCTGCACGGGTGAAATGGCGCGTGCGGGCGACAGCGACGAAGTAGGCCAGCTGTTGGAACTGCATGGTCCATAGCCTATGGCTATCGACACCAGGGTCCCGATGACTTGGACGTCGGACTTACCTCGAATTTAGAGTGGCAGGCTGTGGCGAACAGTACCTTGACCAAGAAGCGGTCTACGGCCTACGGGTCCACGGTGGCGCTCAAGTCAGCAATGGCTGCCTCCGGTGCGATCCTCGTGCTGTATTTGATCGCGCATATGTACGGCAACCTGAAGGTCTTCGCGGGCCAGGAGGCCTTCGACGGCTACGCGCACGCCCTGCGCGAGATCGGATACCCGCTCCTTCCCGAAAGCGGCTTCCTCTGGGTCTTCCGGATCGTGCTCCTCGCGAGCATCCTGATCCACATCTACTCCGCCGCGGTTCTGACGATCCGCGCGCGCAACGCACGTGAGCAGCGCTACGTGGTGAAGAAGCGGGTCCAGCGGACCTACGCCTCCTACACCATGCGCTGGGGCGGTGTGCTGATCGCGCTCTTCGTGGTCTTCCACATCCTCCACCTCACGGTGAACGTCATCGCCCCCGGCGGCAAGTCCGACAGCCCCTTCGTCCGGCTCGTACACGGCTTCCAGCCCGAGTTCTGGTACGTGACGCTCTTCTACGTCCTCGCCGTCATCGCCGTGGGCTTCCACCTGCGGCACGGCATCTGGAGCGGCATGGCCACCCTCGGCGTCAACAAGGCGAGCCGCCAGGGCAAGATCAACGCGGTCGCCGTGGCGATCGCGCTGGTCGTGACGGTCGGTTTCCTGCTTCCGCCCCTGGCGGTCACCTTTGGACTGGTGAAGTAAATGTCTGAGAACGACCTCTACATCGAGGGCGCCCCGATCCGCGACGAGAAGGCGCCCGAAGGCCCGATCAACGAGCGCTGGGACCAGCGCCGTTTCTCGGCCAAGCTGGTCAACCCCGCGAACCGGCGCAAGCTCTCCGTCATCATCGTCGGCACGGGCCTGGCCGGCGCGGCCGCCGCGGCGACCATGGGCGAGGCGGGCTACAACGTCATCTCGTTCTGTTACCAGGACAGCCCCCGCCGCGCGCACTCCATCGCCGCGCAGGGCGGCATCAACGCCGCGAAGAACTACCGCAACGACGGCGACAGCATCCACCGCCTGTTCTACGACACGGTCAAGGGCGGCGACTTCCGCTCCCGTGAGTCGAACGTGTACCGCCTGGCCCAGACCAGCGTCGAGATCATCGACCAGTGCGTGGCCCAGGGCGTGCCGTTCGCGCGCGAGTACGGCGGTCTGCTCGACAACCGCTCCTTCGGCGGCGTCCAGGTCTCCCGCACGTTCTACGCCCGCGGCCAGACGGGCCAGCAGTTGCTGATCGGCGCCTACCAGGCGCAGGAGCGGCAGATCGCGGCCGGGACCGTCAAGATGAACACCCGCCACGAGATGCTCGAGGTCATCGTCGTGGACGGCAAGGCGCGCGGCATCATCGCCCGCGACATGGTCACCGGCGAGATCGAGACGCACTTCGCCGACGCCGTGGTCCTGGCCACCGGCGGCTACGGCAACGTGTTCTTCCTGTCGACCAACGCCATGGGCTCCAACGTCACCGCCGCGTGGCGCGCCCACCGCAAGGGCGCGCACTTCGCGAACCCCTGCTACACGCAGATCCACCCGACCTGCATCCCGGTCAGCGGCGACTACCAGTCCAAGCTGACCCTGATGAGCGAGTCGCTGCGCAACGACGGTCGGATCTGGGTGCCCAAGGAGGGCGGCGACACGCGCGACCCGCGTCAGATCCCCGAGGACGAGCGCGACTACTACCTGGAGCGCATCTACCCGTCCTTCGGCAACCTGGTGCCGCGTGACATCGCCTCCCGCGCCGCCAAGAACGTCTGCGACGAGGGTCGCGGCGTCGGCCCCGGCGGCCTGGGCGTGTACCTGGACTTCGCGGACGCGATCGCGCGGCTGGGCCGCGACGCCGTCGAGGCCAAGTACGGCAACCTGTTCGACATGTACCAGCGCATCACCGGCGAGAACCCGTACGAGGTTCCGATGCGCATCTACCCGGCGGTGCACTACACCATGGGTGGCCTGTGGGTCGACTACGACCTCCAGAGCACCATCCCGGGCCTGTTCGTGACCGGTGAGGCCAACTTCTCCGACCACGGCGCCAACCGCCTGGGCGCCAGCGCGCTGATGCAGGGTCTGGCGGACGGCTACTTCGTCCTCCCGAACACCATCAACGACTACCTGGCCGAAGGGCCGTTCGAGAAGCTGGACGAGAGCCACCCCGACGCCGTCAAGGCCAAGGAGGAGGTCACCTCCCGCATCGACAAGCTGCTCTCCATCAACGGTTCCCGCACCGTCGACTCCTTCCACAAGGAGCTCGGGCACATCATGTGGGACTACTGCGGCATGGAGCGCAACGAGGAGGGCCTGCGCAAGGCGATCGGGCTCATCCGCGAGCTGCGCGCCGAGTTCTGGCGCGACGTCAAGGTGCTGGGCACGAACGAGGAACTCAACCAGGCGCTGGAGAAGGCCAACCGCGTGGCCGACTTCCTCGAGCTGGGCGAGCTCATGTGCATCGACGCCCTGCACCGCCGTGAGTCCTGCGGCGGTCACTTCCGTTCCGAGAGCCAGACGGAGGACGGCGAGGCCCTGCGCCACGACGACGAGTTCGCCTACGTCGCCGCCTGGGAGTTCGGTGGCACTGACAGCAAGCCCGTGCTCCACAAGGAAGCCCTGGAGTACGAGTACGTCGAGATGAAGCAGCGGAGCTACAAGTGAACATCACCCTGCGCGTGTGGCGCCAGAAGGGCCGTGACGACGAGGGCCGCATGGTCACGTACAAGCTCACGGACGTCTCGCCGGACATGTCCTTCCTGGAGATGCTCGACGTCCTCAACGAGAAGCTCACGCTCGAGAACGAGGACCCGGTCGCCTTCGACCACGACTGCCGCGAGGGCATCTGTGGTGCCTGTGGCGTCGTCATCGACGGCGAGGCCCACGGCCCGGAGGTCACCACCACCTGCCAGCTGCACATGCGCAGCTTCAACGACGGCGACACCATCACGGTGGAGCCGTGGCGGGCCAAGGCCTTCCCCGTCGTGAAGGACCTGGTCGTGGACCGCGGGTCGTTCGACCGCATCATCCAGGCGGGCGGCTTCATCAGCGCCCCCACGGGTACCGCGCCGGACGCCCACGCCAACCCGATCCCGAAGCCGGACGCCGACCGCGCGTTCGACGCCGCGACCTGCATCGGCTGCGGTGCCTGCGTGGCGGCCTGCCCGAACGCCTCCGGCATGCTGTTCACCGCCGCGAAGGTCACCCACCTCGGCATGCTCCCGCAGGGGCAGCCGGAGCGGGCCTCGCGCGTGGTGAAGATGATCAACCAGCACGACCACGAGGACTTCGGCGGCTGCACCAACATCGGTGAGTGCGCCGCGGTCTGCCCCAAGGGCATCCCGCTGGACACGATCTCGCAGCTCAACCGCGACCTGCTGGGCTCGCTCAGCAAGGGCGTCGGCTAGGACCACCGCAGCCCGGACCACCGCGTCCGCGCCGCGACCCCGGTCGCATGAGGGGCCGTCTCCCGTCGGGAGACGGCCCCTCCGCGAGTTCGGGTCAGTTCTGGAGCAGTGCTCTCAAGTGTGTGGCGATCTCCGGTACGTCCACCAGTTCTCCAGTGGTCACGGTGATCACGAAGTCGTAGGCGGAGTCAGTGTCGGGGGGCACTCGCCCAGCCTCGCCAGGAGGTCGGCGTCCTCCTGCGCGATTCTTCGGGCGATGTCGCGCACCTTGTCAGTCTGACGACGCGCGGGGTAGTCGGTGACCGCTTCGCTGTTCACGCTGTTTCCGTCCGCCTCGGCGGCTTGCCTGAGCCACTCGTGGATCTCGTCCGGAAGCCGCAGGCGCATGTTCGTTCACTGATGGAGTCAATCAGTGATACCACCACAGGGGGGTATCGGATCAGACGGCGGGGCGGAGCATGCAGTAGGTCGACGGGAATGCCGGGTCGTTGATGGCGCGGACCACCCGGAAGTCGTACCGCTCGTAGTAGCCGATGTTGGCCGAGTTCATGGTCTCCAGGTACACCGGGACCCCGTCGGCGTCGGCCTGCGCCAGACCCGCGCGCAGCAGCCGGGACCCCACGCCGGTGCCCCGCGCCGCCGGGGCGGTGCCCAACGACGACAGGTACCAGTGCGCCTCCTCGGGGGAGGAGGCGCGCAACTCCATCATGTACCGCAGCATCTCGGGCAGGCGCGCGAGGCCGACCAGCGTGATCCAGTGCGGCAGCGACCGCAGCATCACGGACGGGCGCTCACCGGGTTCTCCCGGCGGGGTCCACAGGGCGGCCCCGCACACCACGGGCGCGTCCCCCGGCCGCTCCCGGGCCTCGCACACCGTGGCCCGGCCCTCCGGGACGCCGCCGAACCCCGCGATCAGCGCGAAGGCCCGGGTGGTCTGGGCCATCCTGCGGTTGTCGTCGGGGAAGACCCAGCGGAAGAAGGGGTCGTGGTAGAAGGCCCGACCGAGGACCCGGGCCACCCCGGACACGTCGTTCATGGTGGCGGTACGGACCGACTCGACCGTGGCGGCCATGGGGCTCATCGGAGCAGTCTCCCTCTTCCCGGGGTCGTCACCGCCCATGCTAGATCGCGCGAACACCACCGGTGGGCCGTTTTCCGGGAAGGGCCCGACGGGTGTGACCGCAGGGTCAGGAGGAGGGCCGGAGCAGGAAGTAGCTGGTGCCCACACCGTCGTGCGGGACCTGGTGCACGCAGCGGAAACCGAAGTGCTCGTAGAAGCCGATGCTCTTGTCGTTCAGGGTCTGGGTGAAGACCGGCAGCCCCTCGGAGTCGGCCCGGTCCAGGCCGGAGGTGATCAGGCCGCCCGCCAGCCCGGTACCGACGAAACTCGGGTCCACTCCCAGGGCGGCCAGGTACAGGTGGGGTTCCTGGGGGGAGGACATCTTCCACTCCGCGAAGATCCGGACGAACGCCGCCAGACGGGCGCGGCCGATCAGCGGGCCCCAGTGCGGCCAGGTGCGCACGGACAGCATCGGACCCTCCGGGTTGCTGGTGGGTTGGGCCCACAGCGCGGCCGCCCGCGTGACGGGCGCGGAGCCGGGCCCCTCGGCCAGCTCGGTCACCCGGGTGTCGCCCGCGGGCACGTAGCCGAACCCCGTGGTCAGGGCGAAGAACCTGCGGACCCGGGCCATGCGCTGCTCGTCGTCGGGGAACAACCACCGGAACAGCGGGTCGTCGTGCAGCGAGCGGCTGAGCACCCGGGCCACCCCGGGCACGTCGTCGAGGGTGGCGGGGCGGGCGGTGGAGGTGACGGTCGAACTCATCCTGGCTACTTCCTGGTAGGGGGCGACCCGCTCATGTTAGATCACGGGACCATCACGAACGAGCGGCGGCCGCGCCGTCGGACACCGGCTGGTCGAACACGTGCGCCCGCACCCAGGCGTGCATGGCCACCGCCGCGGCGGCGCCCGCGTTGATCGACCTCGTCGACCCGAACTGGGCGATCGACAGCACCGCCGAGCACACCTCGCGCACCTCCTCCGACAACCCCGGCCCCTCCTGCCCGAACACCAGCACGGCGTCGCGGGGCAGCGGGTAGGTCTCCAGGGGGACCGCCCCCGGCAGGTTGTCCACACCGATCAGCGCGAGGCCTCGCTCGGCCGCCCAGGCCACCAGCGACCCGGTGTCAGGATGGTGGTGGACGTGCTGGTAGCGGTCGGTCACCATCGCGCCCCGGCGGTTCCACCGCCGTTTGCCGACGATGTGCACCGCCGCGCAGCCGAACGCGTTGGCGGTGCGCACCACCGAACCGATGTTGAAGTCGTGCGACCAGTTCTCCACCGCCACGTGGAACCCGTGCCGAACCGTGTCGAGGTCGGCCACGATCGCCTCACGGCGCCAGTACCGGTAGTGGTCGACGACGTTGCGCCGGTCGCCGTGGGCCAGCAGCTCGGGATCGTAGTGGTCTCCCTCCGGCCAGGGGCCGGACCACGGCCCCACCCCGACCTCCCGCGCCTTGTCCTCCCCGGTGGAGGTCTCGACGGGGATCGCGGTGGTGGCCTCGGCGGCGGCGTGCTCGTTCATCGACTCCAGCTTACGAACCGACCGCCGCCGACCGTACCGGGCCCGTCCGGGCCCGGCCGCCGTCCCTACAGGTGGATGCTGCCGTGGAAGTCGCGGCCCTGGATCACCCGGGCCGACGCGCTCACGTTCCCGTGGACCTGGTTGACGACCGATCCCGTGCCCTCCTGGGCGACCTCCCCCACTCGGCTGCGCAGCTCCGCCAGGAGCCGACCGATCTCGGGGTCCTCGCTCCCCGCGCGCTCCAGGTGCGCCGCGACGGTCTCCACGGCCGCGGCTCCGTCCTCCTCCAAACGCAGGTCGTCCAGCGCCTCCTGCGCCTCGGGCTCCGAACGGAACCGCTGGGCGACCGCTCTGTACAGGGACTTGAAGGTGGCCACCGCGCCCTCTCCGAGCCCGTCTCCCAACTTGGTGGCCGAGGCGGTGGCGAGAGCGGCGACGATGGCGGCGGTGACGGGGTCGGCCATGGGGGTCCTCCTTGGGACGGAAGCCGGGGGCGTACGCCCCCAGTCTTGCCCCTCAGGCCGCCGCCTGTCGCTTCCTCCGCGACACCAACAGGGCCACGGAGCGCCAGCCCAGCATGGTCGCGGCGAGGAACAGCGAGGTCACCACGACGAAGGACCAGGGTGCTCCCTCCCCGCTGAGCAGGCGCAACACCATGGCGCCCGCGACGGTCACCGCCCACACCAGGGCCCCGGTCGGCCAGATCCGGCCAGGGGAGCGCCAGGCCAGGGTGACGGCCCACCCCAGAGCCAGCGCCACCAGGAACGGCCACGCGGTCGAGGCGACGGCGGCCGGGCCCAGGCCGGTCGCGTGGTCGGCCTTGCCCACCACGACGAACACCAGCACGCAGAGCAGGTCGGCCGCCAGAGCCAGGAATGGGGTGTACGAGCGCATACCCCCAGGCTAGCCCCGATGCGCCGCCCTGATCAGCCGGGTGTGGCGCCACGGCCCCCGTCCGACCGCGTACGGAACCCGTGACCCGGGGTGAACCCGGACGCGGACGGCGGCATCACACCGGCGGACCGCGTCCCGAGGCCCCGGACGGCAGGAACCCCACTCCGCCCCCTCGAATCGGAAGAACGCCCCCCATGAACGTTCCCCCCAACGGCCCCACCAGCGCGTCCCGTCCCAGCGCGACCACCCCCGTGGACCGCGACCACCTGCCGGCGGGCGTGCGGCCCCCGGCCAAGGGAGACCCCGAGACGGTGGGCGACCACCGCGTCGTCGGCCGGATCACCCACGACGCGGCGGGCACGGTCCTGCTCGGTCTGGACGGCGCGGGCACGGCCCGCGCGGTCCGCGTCGTCCCGGCGGACCTGGCCGACGCCCCCGGAGCAAGAGCCCGGCTGGAGGCCGGGATCTCCCGCCTGGCCCAGGTGCGCTCCCTGTGCGCGGCGGCCCACCGGGCCGCCGACGCTCGGAGCACCGCACCGTGGCTGGCCACCGCGTACACACCCGGATCGACGCTCGCCGAGCACGTGGCCGCACACGGACCGTTGACCGGCGGCGTGCTCACCGCCCTCGCGGCAGGGGTCGCCGAGACCCTGGCGGCCGGGCACGCCGTCGGCGCCCAGCACCTGGCACTGGACCCGGGCCGGGTGGTCATGTCACCGGAAGGACCCCGAGTCGTGGACCTCGGGATCGTCCAGGCCACCGGACTCCCGATCCACTCGCGGCAGTGGGCCGCGCCCGAACAGCGCGCCACCGCGTCCACGCGAGGACCGGACACCCCCGAACCCGGCCCCGGCGCGGTCACCGGGTACGCCGACGTGTACGCCTGGGGCGCGCTGGTCCGGTTCGCGGCCACCGGAAGGGAGCCGGGGGAGGCCGGACCCGATCCCGAGCCCGGCGCTCTTCCCGCGCACCTGGCAGCGCTGGTCCGCCGGGCCCTGGCGGAGGCACCCGATCAGCGCCCCACCGCACTCGAACTCCTTCAGGAACTCACGGCGGGGGAGGAACCGGCCGCGGCGGTGACCGCACTCCTCGCCTCCGAGTGGACCGGGATGAGCGTCCCCGAACCGAGTACCACCCGCACACGCACCCGCGCACGCGTGGGACGCCCCGCCCTGTTCGCGGGGACCGCGGCCGTCCTCGTCGTGGCCCTCCTGGGCGGTTGGGCCCTGGCCAGAGAGGCGGGAGCCCCGGCAGGGGACGGTGGTACGGGCGCGAAGGAGGAGCCGGGGGAGGGCGCCTCCCAGGAGGAGCGCACCGGCCCCGCCGTGGCCGAGGACCCGGAGGACATCGACGCGGTGGTGGCGGACGCGGTGCGGCTCGCTCTGGAGGCCGAGAGCTTCACCACCTACACCTTCCTGCACACGAACGACGTCGGCAGCCGGGCACAGACCCACTTCCGGTACACGGAGGAACCGCAGCCTGCCATGTCCCGGACGATGCACTTCGGCCCCAGCTCGGCCGGAGAGGTGTCGTTCGGCGAGGATCTGGCCGAACTCGTGCACTTCGCTCCCGAGACGACCCCCGTGCTCGGAGAGGGCGCACGCCAGTACTTCCGCGACCCCGGTCCGGGCTCCGACGACACCGAGGAGCCCAGGACCGTGTGGGAGGAACACCTGCGCTCACTGGAGGGCCTCACCGCCGAGGGTGCCCGGGTCGACTACCAGGGCCAGGGCACGATCGGTGACGCCGACATCCCCGAGGAACTACTGGGAGACGTCGACCCCCTGGAACGCGGTGGCCACCACTACACGGGAGCGTTCGAGCACCAGTTCGTGGACGTCACGGAGTTCGAGCCGGTGACCATGGACTTCGAACTCTGGATCTCCGACGAGGGGTACCCGGTCCGGCTCGCCGTGGTGGGTGTGCCCGACCCGGAGGCCATGACGGAGCAGGGCGAACAGCTGACCTTCACCCACCAACTGGACTTCCTCCGGTTCGGTCTTCCCGTGGAGGTCGAGGTTCCCGACGAATCCGAGATCCTCGCGGCGCGCCCCTGAGCGGCTCCGACCCCCGCCCGGGCAGGCCGCCCGCCGCACGACCCGACCCACCTGCGATCCTTCGTTCGGGACCTTCCCCCGAAGCCCAGCCGGAGTGACCCGCTCCAGCGTCTTCCCCCACGATTCGTACCGTGCCCCCGTCATCGTGAAAGGAAACGATGAGTACGTTCCCCGACCCGGCCTTGGGGCCGGTTCCTTCGCAGGGCTCTTCCCCGCAGGGTCTTCCTCCTGGCCTTGTCCCGTTGGCCGGGTCCGATCCGCGTCAGATAAGTCCGTTCCGTCTGGTGGGGCGGATCGGTGCTGGTGGTAGGGGTGTGGTGGGCGCTGGCTCGGTGGGGTCGGGTGCCGCCGGTGCCGGTGCCGGTGCCGGTGCCGGTGCTGGTGGCGGGCTGGCCTCGGCTGGAGCGATGGGCGCGGCCGGTGGCGCTTCCGGGGCGGCCGGTGGTGCGGCGGGTGTCGGCGGGGTGATCGGTGCCCTGTCCGGGGTCAAGGGTGTCGTTGCGGTGTTGGGGACGCTGACGCTGATCGGTGGCGGGGCGGCGACCGGCGCTTGGTTCCTGCGGGACGACGCCCCGGTGTCCGAGGAAGGAACGGAGGAGCCCTTCACCCCGACTGTCGCCGTTGACCCCGAGGACGTCGACGCGGTCGTGCGGGACGCTGTGGAGCTCGCCCTGGCAGCCACCAGTTTCACCACCTATGAGTTCGCCTACGCGAACTCCGGCGGTGACTTCCTGCCAACGCACTACCTGTACTCCGAGGACCCCAGACCGGTGATCAGCCGAGCCCGCTACCTGGGCCCCACCGGGATTGGCGTCCTCTTCCCGCTGGAGGCCGCCGAGGACGTCGTGCACTTCCAGGACCACCCCGCCACGACGGGCGAGGGGATGGAGCGGGTCTTCTACCGCGACCCCGGTCCGGGCACGGACCCGCTCGGGGACCCGCGTGCGGAGTGGGAGGACCTGGTCCGCTCGGTGGAGGGGGTCCTCGACGCGACCACGCCGGTCGTCTACGAGGGCCGTGGCGCGGTGCGGACCGAGTTCCTGCCCTTGGAGCTGCTGGGTGACGAGGACTCCGACCGGGTGGGGCACCAATACACCGGGACACTCGTCCAGGACTTCCGGTTCTATGACGATCCGGTAGAGGCGGGCTTCGACCTCTGGGTCACCGACGAGGGGTATCCCTCTCGGTTCGTGGTGGAGGGTGTTCCGGCGGGTGATCCGGAAACCGACTCCGGTGACGTCCACACCCTCACCCTGGAAGTGGACTTCCTCCGCTTCAATCAGTCGGTCGACGTGGGGTTTCCAGACGAGTCGGAGATCCACGCGACCCGCCCCCGCCCCTGAACCCGGGGTGACGGAAGACCCGTCGTCCCGCTCCGAACCCCCACCGGGAACCGACTCCCGGATACCTTCGGGCTCCGTCCGCAGGCCCCGGTACCCCGCCCGTTCCCCGGTCGCTACGCTCGGCTCTTGTCATCGTGAAAGGAAACGATGAGTACGTTCCCCGATCCGGCCTCGGGGCCGGTTCCTTCGCAGGGTTCTTCCCTTCAGGGTCTTCCTGCTGGTCTTGACCCGTTGGCCGGGTCCGATCCGCGTCAGATGGGTCCGTTCCGTCTGGTGGGGCGGATCGGTGCTGGTGGTATGGGTGTGGTGTACGCGGCGCTGGATTCTCGTGGTGTGTGTGTCGCGGTCAAGACGGTGCACGCGCGGTTCGCGGATCGGCCCGGGCATCGGGAGGCGTTCGCGCGTGAGGTGCGGATGTTGCGTCAGGTCGACGGTGTGAGCACGGCGCGGGTGCACGGTGCGGACCCGTCGGCGCCGGTGCCGTGGTTGGCGTTCGACTATGTGCCGGGGCGTGATCTGCGGCGCCATGTGCGTGAGTTCGGGCCCCTTGATGGCGACATGCTGCGTACGTTCGCTTTGGGTATGGCGGAGGGTTTGGCGTCGCTGCACTCGGCGGGTGTGGCGCATCGTGACATCAAGCCGGGGAACGTGATTCTGGCTCCGGAGGGGCCGAAGATCGTGGACTTCGGTATCGCGGTGGAGATCGGCACTGATCCGGCCGTGGACGCGTCGGCGTCGTATGGGACTCCTGGATGGACGGCGCCGGAGCGGTATGCGGGGGCGGTGGCCGATCCGGCGGCGGACGTGTTCGCGTGGGGTGGCCTGGTGGTGTTGGCCGCGACGGGCCGGAACCCGTTCGGGACGGGGAACGCGTCGGAGTTGGCCGGGCGGGTCAAGAGCGGAGCCCATGACACGGAGGGGGTTCCTGAGGACCTGTTGCCTTGGGTGGAGCGGGCGTTGTCGGTTGCCGCGTCCGACCGGCCGACGGCGGTGGACCTGTTGACCGCGTTGTTGCCTGCTCCGGTGGAGGCGGACGCGCATGTTCCGGATCGTACGCGGACGCAGCGTGCGTTGCGGGGGATGTTGACCGATTACTGGCGTGGTGTGGACGCGGCCGGTCACGATCCGGCGCGTTGGGCGGCGGCGTTGGGTACCGCTTCGGCGGTGGGGCTGGGTGCGGTGGGCGCTGGCACGCTGGGGTCAGGTGTTGCTGGTGGTGCGGGAGGTGCCGGGGGTGCTGCGGGGGCGTCTGTTGGCGGGGCCGGGGGAGTAGCCTCGGCTGGTGCTGGTGCTGGTGCTGGTGCTGGTGCTGGTGCTGGTGCTGGTGCTGGTGCTGGTGCTGTGGGCGGTGCGGCCTCGGCCGGTGCCATGGGCACGGCGGGTGGCGCGGCCGGGAGCGCTGGAGCCGCCGGTGGTGCGGCGGGTACCGGCGGGGTGATCGGTGCCCTGTCCGGGGTCAAGGGTGTCGTGGCGGTACTGGGCACGCTGACGCTGGTCGGCGGCGCGGCGACGGCCGGGGTCCTGTATTTCCGGGACGATGCCCCGGTCGAGGAGACGGTGGCCGTCGAGGAGGACGACACCCCCGCCATCGAGGCCGATCCGTCGGACGGAGCGGCGGTCCTGGCCGAGGCCATGACCCTCGCGCTGGAGGCCGACAGCTTCACCTCCGAGGAGACCAGGTGGGACAACGTGCCGGGGTCCTCGATCACGCGCAGCTACATGTACACACTGGAGCCCGAACCGGTGCTGCTGCGGGGCCAACTCGTCGGACCGGGGAGTACGGGAATCATCCTCACGGGGGAGGATCTGGACGAGCGCCGTTACTGGCAGGACGTCAGGGACCCCAGCAACTTCGAACAGATCATCGGACGCGACTTCGGCAGGCAGCCCCAACCCGACGACATCGAAGCCGACCTGCGGGCCGAGTGGGAGGGCCTGTTCAGGGTCATCGAGGACATCCTGGACCAGGGGGTGGAGATCGAGTACACGGGTCTGGCCGACTCCGAAGAACAGTTCGTCAACCGGGAGCTGCTCGACGAGGAGCTTCGGCAGCAGTTGGACCAGGGGGCGGAGGTCGTTCGGGAGGGGCACCGCTACACCGGTACCGTGACCCATGATCACAGCCTGAACTATCTCGGTGCCCGGGTTTACGGGACGGAGTTCGAGATCTGGATCTCCGACGAAGGGTACCCACTCGCCATTGACCTGGAAGCGGTGACCGACGAACCCGGGGAGTACCCCGGCGACGTGCTCACCTTCTCGCGTACGGCGTATTTCTACAACTTCAACCAGGTGATCGAGATCGACAGTGAGATCCTCGAAGGGTCCTAGGTGTACTGACCTGAGAGGTTAGGTACGCGGGAGGCGGGAGGCGGGAGGCGGGAGGCGGGAGGCGGGAGGGCCGCCAATGGCGGTGTGGAACCGGTGGTGATTGTAGTGGTGCAACCATCCGGTGAACGCCTCCCGCTTGTCAGCCTCTGACCGGTAGGGGCGGGCGTAGGCCCACTCCTCGGTCAGTGTCCGGTTGAACCGCTCCACCTTGCCGTTGGTCTGGGGCCGGTAAGGGCGGATGCGCTTGTGCTTGATGCCCTGCGCAGCGAGCAGGTCACGCCACAGGTGGGACTTGTAGCAGGACCCGTTGTCGGTCATCACCCGCTCCACAATGATCCCCGCCGAGGCGAAGAAGGCCTGGGCACGCTGCCAGAACCCGGTCGCGGTGTCTTTCTTCTCGTCGGCGAGGATCTCGGTGTAGGCCAGGCGTGAGTGATCGTCCACGGCGTTGTGCAGGTAGGCGTACCCGGCCCTGGAGCGGTTCTTGCGGCCCTGGGAACGTCCCAGGGTCTTGTGGCCACCGCCGTCGGGGACGTTGCCGAGCTTTTTGATGTCCACGTGCACCAGCTCACCAGGGCGGCAACGTTCGTAGCGGCGCACCGCGCGCCTTGTGGCCCGGTCGGTGTGGGTCAGGCGGGCACACTTGTAGCGGGTCAGGATCCGGTGCACGGTCGAGGCACACATACCCAGGTGGCCGCCGATACGGGCCGGTCCCCAGTGTTTGAGGTAACGGAGTTTGATGATCCGGCGCTCGCGGCGGGTGGGGGTGCGCCGGGGTGAGTGGTGGGGTCGGCTGGAGGCATCGACCATCCCGGCCTCGCCCAAGGACCGGTAGCGGTCGGCCCAGCGTTTGGCGGTGGTGACTGCGACCTGGAAGCGTTCGGCGGCTCGGCGCAGCGGCCAGCCGTCCTCGGTCACGCAGCGAGCCAGGGCCAGGCGCCCCGCGGGAGTCAAACGGGCGTTGGCATGGGTAATGTGGGCCATGGAGGGCCTCCTGACCTTGCAGGTGTTGATCTAGACAATCCACACCTATGTCGGAGGCCCTCTCTTGCTGTCAAATCACTGCCGGGCTGTACTCAACCTCCATGGTCAGTACACCTAGGGCGTGTTCCGTGGATGCTTTCGGTTGGTTCGGCGCTCGCGCCGATCGACGCGAGCGGCCTCCAGGCAATCTCTCGCAAGACGAGGAGCGAAGGTCAGCCCGGGTTTGGCTGTCCGAACGAAGTCGGCGCAGCGAGAGGCAGCCTGGTGGTCGCGAGCCCGGAATGATCCGCGGAACACGCCCTAGATGTACTGACCACGGACTTCGCGGACACCGGCCCCTGAACTGTCTACGGCCAACCGGAGCGGTCCACCCGCATGGTCCGGTCACCGAAGGTGGGTGAACCGGGCCGTCCGCGGTGGCGTCTCATCTGTGTACGGCACCGGGTCGAACTCGGGCCGCCCGGTCCCAGATCCTCGAAGTCCTTCCACGTACACCAGGGAACGCCGTCGCCCGTGACGCGCTCCGATCGACCCGCCGCCCACCCCCAACCAGGAACCCCATGGACTCCTCGGCCGGAACCCACACCGGTGTCACTCCCCTCGACCCCGTCGACCCCCGATACCTCGGTCCGTACCGTCTGGTGGGCAGGTTGGGGACGGGCGGGATGGGCGTGGTGTACGCGGCCCTGGACGACCGGGACCGACGGGTGGCGGTCAAGTGCGTCCACCGGGTCCTGGCCTCGGACGCCGACTTCCGGGACCGGTTCGCGCGCGAGGTGGGTCTGGTCCGTCGCGTACGCGCCACCTGTGTCCCGGAGTTCCTCGGAGCGGACACCCGGGCCGAGGTGCCGTGGCTGGCCACCGAGTACGTGCCGGGCCCCACCCTGGCCGAGTCCGTGGGTACGCGGGGGCCGTTGTCCGGGAGCGCGCTGACCGGCTTCGCGTTCGGGGTCGCCGAGGCGTTGACGGCCATCCACGCCGCGGGGGTGGTGCATCGGGACCTCAAACCGGGCAACGTGATCCTGGCCCCGGGCGGACCGAAGGTGTTGGACTTCGGGATCGCGCGGGCCACCGACGGCACGGCCCTGACCCGGACGGGCGGCCTGGTGGGAACGCCCGGTTGGATCTCGCCCGAGCAGTACCGAGGCGCCCCGGCCACGGAGCTCTCGGACGTCTTCGCGTGGGGCGGGCTCGTCGCCCACGCCGCCACCGGGCAGGGGCCCTTCGGTGCGGGTACCTCAGACGTCGTCGTCGCGCGCATCCTCTCCGAACCGCCTTCCCTGAGCGGGGTCCCCGAGCCCCTGCGCGGTGTGGTGGCGCGGGCCCTGGCCAAGGACCCGGATGCGCGTCCGAGCGCGATCGAGCTCCGGCACACCCTGGCGGGGGTGCTCGGAGCCGGGGGTGAACCCGACGCCACCCGGGTGTTGGAACGGGTGTGGGAGACCGGCCCCGTGCCCGAACCGGCGTTGGACGAGGACGAGTGGTCGCGGGGCGCCCCGCCCCGGCGGGGCTGGGCGCGTCGGCACCGGGGTGCCCTCGTCGCGGTCGCGGGGGTGACGGCCCTCGCCCTGGTCGTCGGGATCGGTCTGCGCGCCCTCCCCGGAGAGGGCTCTCCTCCGACGACCGAGGGCGGAGCCGATGACCCCACCACCTCGGTGGCGGGGAACGGGACCGATGACGCGGGGATCGGCGGAGGGCAGGGCGAGCCGGGTGAGCCCCCGGATGGCATCCCCGAGGAGTACCGCGAGCTCTACCAGTCCGGGAACGTCGTGGTGGAGCCGGAACCCGGAACCGAATCCGCGCTGGTCCGCCGCATCGAACCCGCCTCCGGTGAGGGGGAGGGTCTGGACGTACTGCGTCTGACCTTCGGTGCCGTCCAGTACGCGGAGTTGGGCGACGTCCGACTGACCATCGACCTGGAGTACCTGCCCGACCACGGCTCCCTGCTCGTGCACAGTGACGAGTTCGTCGGGGTGCGGCACATCCGCGCCGGGGATGATGGCCTCGACTTCCGGGACGCCGTCACCACCGGTGTCCTCGCCGACCTCGATCCGGAGGAGCCCACGTCGCGGGTGCGGGTGGTGTTCACCGATGTCCGGGTGGTCTACCACGTCCCCGCCTCGATCAGGGGTACGGCCCCGGAGGACCTGCGGTACGCGGGGGGCCTGTGTGTCACCCCGGACGGTGGTGGTGCCGACCAGGGCGCGGGCAGTGTCGAGCCGCACGACACCACGATGACCGACGGCGCCCTGACCGCCAGCTGTGCCTTCACCGACCAACCGGAGCAGACGTGAGCCCCCACGCCCAGACGCGCCCGCCCTTCACCCGACACCACCTCCCACCGGGCGTCGAGCGGCCCGCCGAGGGCGACCCCGACCAGCTCGGCGCCTACCGGGTGGTGGGCCGAATCGGCGCGGGCGGCATGGGCGCCGTCTACGCCGGGCTGGCGGGGGACGGCTCCCCTGCGGCGGTCAAGGTGGTGCACCCCCAGTTCGCTGCCGACGCCGAGTTCCGTGCCCGGTTCGCTCGTGAGGTGGGGCTGGTCGCCAGGGTGCGGGCCACCTGTACTCCGGCCTTCCTCGGGGCGGACACCCAGGCGGTCACGCCGTGGTTGGCCACCGAGTACGTTCCGGGCCTGACCCTGCGCCAGTACGTCCGCGAGCACGGTCCGCTCACCGGCGGGGTGCTCACGGCGCTCGCCGTGGGCCTGGCCGAGGCGTTGGCGGCGATCCACGCGGCGGGGGTGGTGCACCGGGACCTCAAGCCGGGCAACGTGATCATGGCGCCGGACGGTCCGAAGGTGCTGGACTTCGGTATCGCCCGTGCCGCGGACGGCACCGCGCTCACAGCGACCGGGGGGCTGCTCGGCACCCCCGGCTGGGTGGCTCCCGAGCAGTACCTGGGCCAGGAGGCCAGCGAGCGCTCGGACCTGTTCGCCTGGGGTGCGCTGGTGCTGTTCGCCGCCACGGGGGAGAACCCCTTCGGTACCGGTCAGCCGGACGTGCTGTCCCACCGTGTCCGCACCGAGGACCCCGACCTGACCCGGTTGCCCGCGTCACTGTTGGACCCCGTGCGCCGCGCCCTGTCGAAGGACCCGGACGAGCGGCCCACGGCCGCCGAGGCACTGTCCGCGCTCAGCGGAACCTGGGCCGCGACCCGTGTCTCCGCGGTCGATCCGGCCGACCCCACCCAGGTCGTTCCGGGGTTGCTCGCGACCGAGTGGCGCGGTATCTCCGCTCCGAGGCCCCGGCGGGTGCGCCGTCGGCCGAGGGGCGCCCTGGTCGCGGCCGGGGGCGCGGTCCTGGCCCTGTCCCTGGTCGCCGGGGCGGTCTTCGTGTGGCCGGGCGGCGGCGTCCCCGCCCTCGGGCTCCCGGGGCTGGGAGCGGGTCCGGGAGACTCCGGCGCGGACGACGCCGACCTCGACGCTGTGGACGTCACCAGCACGGTCCCGGCCGTCGACGAGGACCCGGAGGACTGGGAGGGGGTGCTCACCGAGGCGATCGCCCTCGCCAACGAGGTGGGGAGCTTCGAGGCCTACCAGCGCCTCATGGGGGCCTCGGCGCACGGCCTGTTCGTGGTCCACCGGTACACGGACACACCGCGTTCGGCGGTCTACAGCGCGCGGTACGGGGGACCGGTGATCCCGGAGACGCTCGCGGTCGGCGGGAACCCCGTGACCGGAGAGGGCGCGGACCGTCTGAGCCGGTTGGTGTCGGAGGCCCCCACCTGGGAGGAACTGGTCCGCGGGCCCTACTCCCGTAACACCGAGCCGGTCAGCAGGGATGCGCAGTACGCGGAGTTCGGCTCCGAGCAGTGGCCCTTCCTGTGGTTCCCCTCCCGGCTGCTCACTCCGGAGGCCGACCCCCGGGTGACCTACCTGGGGGTCACCGACGAGGTCCAGAACACCGTGATGAACCAGACACTGTTCGAGACGGAGCCGGACCACGGCCCGGCCCACCACTACGCGGGCACCTACACGAGTGAGGCCTCCTCCGCGGAGGGTCCCGTTCTCCGGGACTACGAGTTCGACCTGTGGATCGGTGTGGACGGTCGGTTCCAGCGGTTTCAGCACTCCGCCGATCGGGCTCCCGGGGAGGAGGACGAGTTCGGCGGCGTGGACGCCTGGGAGGTCTTCGTGGTCAGCTTCGACGAACCGGTCACGATCGAGGTCCCGACCGAGGACGAGATCGAGGACACCCCCTGAACCCGGAAGAACACGGCGCGGCCCCGGCCCCGACCTCCCCGCAGGAGGGAGCCGGAACCGGGCCGCGCACCGGGTCCGGCGACCCTCCCGACCCGCCCTACCCGCGCCTATCCGTGCCTACGAGCCCCGCAGGTTCTCCTTCAGGAAGTCCACCTGCAACAGCAGCAGGTTCTCCGCCGTCACCGGGTCCGCCGGGCTGTGGGTCACGCCCGACAGCGGCAGCACCGTGTGCGGTCGGCCGGCGGCGAGCAGCGCCTCCGACATCCGCTGTGAGTGCGCGAACACCACGTTGTCGTCGATCAGGCCGTGCACGAACATCAGCGGCCGCTCCAGCTTGGCGGCGTCGGCCATCAGCGACGACCGCGCGTACACCTCCGCCTGGTCCTGGGGTGTGCCCAGGTAGCGCTCGGTGTAGTGCGTGTCGTACAGGGACCAGTCGATCACCGGGGCGCCCGCCACCGCCGCGTGGAACACGTCCGGGCGGCGCAGCACGGCCAGCGCCGCCAGGTACCCGCCGAACGACCAACCGTGGATGCCCACCCGGGTCAGGTCCAGGCAGTCGAACCGCTCCGCCGCGTCCTCCAGCGCCGCCACCTGGTCCTCCAGGACGGGGACGGCGAGGTCGTGGTGGACCGCCTGCTCGTAGTCCATCCCGATACCGGGTGTGCCGCGCCCGTCCGCGACGAGCACCGCGAACCCCTGCTCGGCGAACCACTGGGAGGCCAGGTGCGCGCCGCGCGCGTTGAGGACCCGCTGTGCGTGCGGGCCGCCGTACGGGGCGACCAGTACCGGCAGCGGGTCCCCGCCCTCCCGGTACCAGGACGGCAGGATCAGCGCGGTGGGCACGCCGTGCTCCCCGGACCTCCAGGTGGTGACCCGTACGTCCGGCAGGTCGGGGGTCTGCGCCAGGCTCTCGATCTCCCCGTGCGTGCGGCGCGTCTCGCGCGCGGCGTCCCGCACCACCAGGGTCCGCACCCCGGTGAAGTCCATCGAACGGTGCTGTGCCACGAGGGTGTCGCCGCGCAGCTGGCCGGAGCGGACGCCGCCGTGACCGTCGTCGTCACCACCGGGCAGTTCCAGCGGGACGCAGGTGCCCAGCCGGGTGTCGGCCAGCCACAGCGACACGTCCCCGGGCCGCCCGGCGGGTGAGCCGCTGAACAGCACCCGGTCGCCATCCACGTCCACCACGCCGCGCACGTACACGCCCTCGGCGCTGACCGTCCGATCGCCCACGAACACCCGGCGTTCGCCCCGTGTGCCGTCACGGCCGATCCACACCAGCTCACCGGAGGAGGTGAACGCGGGCACGCCCGGCATGATCTCGACCCACACGTCGTCGCTCTCGGTGCGCACCTCGGAAACGAGCCCGGTGGCGGGGTCGGAGCTGAACAGGGTGAGGGTGCGCTGGTCGCGGCTCTGCGCGGTGAACACCAGCACGGGGTTGCCGTCCGGGCCGGTCGTCCACCCCACGGTGGGCAGGTACGGCAGGGTCTCGCGGTCCCACTCGATCGGGGCGGGCACGGGGCGCCCGTCGCGTCGGTAGGCGCTCGCGGACGGCACCGGGAGTACCGCCAGCCGCACGTCGGGGTTGGCGGTCCCGGCCGCCGGGTAACGCAGCGGCTGCGGCTCCCGACCCGGGTGGTTGGGGTCGCCGACGAACCAGCGGTTCACCTCGGACTCGTCCACGCGGCTGACCGCCAGCGAGCGCCCGTCCGGCGACCACCAGAAGCCGCGCGTCCGGTGCATCTCCTCGGCCGAGACCAGGTCGGCCAGGCCCCACGTGACGTTCTCGCCGTCCGGCTCCACGAGCACGCGGTCGCGGTCCGTGTCGCCGTCGTCGGCGATGTCGACCACGCGGACCGCGCCTCGGTGCACGTAGGCCACCCGGTCGCCCGCGGGGGAGATCCGGGGGTCGACGGCGGGGCTGGCCACGGGGAGTTCGCGCGGGGAGGTGTCGTCCCCGACGAGGTCGACGTAGAACACCCGCCCGGACAGAGTGAACACCGCCCGCGTGTACGCGTCGTCCACGCTGTACGAGACGATGCCGCCGCCGTGTTCGCGCATCCGCTCACGGCGGGCCCGCTCCTCGGGGGGCAGGTTCTCGTCGTCGGCGCCGAGCTCGCGGGGGTCGGCGAGCACCGACTCGGCACCGGTCTCCACGGTGTACGACCACAGGCAGGTCGCCCGGTCGGTGCCGTCGCGCCCGCGCAGGAAGGTGACGCGTTCGCCGTCCGGGGAGATCTGGAACGCGCGCGGGACTCCGATGGTGAAGCGCTGGGTTCTGGCCTGTTGGCGAGGAAAGCTCATACGCCGATTGTGTCCCATTCCACGTGCCGCCCGCCCTGCGGCCCGCGCCCCCGGACCGAGGCCCCGGAGCCCGTACCGGTGCTCCGACCGTGGAGTTTGGGTCGGGAAGCACTGATCCGCCCGGTATCGTTCGCTCCGTGATGGACAGGCGACTGATGATGGTGCACGCGCACCCGGACGACGAGAGCATCGTCACCGGTGCCACCCTGGCGAAGTACGCGGCGGAGGGCGCCGGGGTCACCCTGGTGACTTGCACACTGGGCGAGGAGGGCGAGGTCATCCCCGAGGACCTGGCCCGTCTGACCTCCGACCGCGAGGACACCCTCGGTGAGTACCGGGTCGGCGAGCTCGACAGGGCCTGTGTGGCCCTGGGCGTGCGCGACCACCGCTTCCTCGGCGGCCCCGGCCACTACCGGGACTCCGGGATGATGGGCGGCCCCACCAACGAGCACCCGAGGGCCTTCTGGGGCGCCGACGTCGAGGAGGCCGCGCGCCGCCTTGCCGAGGTCATCCGCGAGGTCCGCCCGCACGTGCTGGTCAGTTACGACGAGCACGGCGGCTACGGTCACCCGGACCACGTCCAGGCCCACCGGGTCACCCGGAGGGCCTGTGCCAAGGCCAACGAGCGGGCCATGCCGGGCTCGCCGTGGCAGGTCGCCAAGCTCTACGCGATCGCCCAGCCGGTGTCGAGGATCGAGGCGTCCATCGCGCGGCTCAACGAGGAGCCGGGGCCCTTCACCCCGCCCGCGCGGGTCTCCGACATCGCCCGCGGTACCCCGGACGCGATCGTCACCACGCGGATCGACGCCTCCGACCACTGGGCGGCCAAGGCGCTGGCGATGCGCGCGCACGCCACCCAGATCACCGTGGACGGCGAGCGGTTCGCGCTCTCCAACGACATCGCGCAGGAGATCGACGCCGTCGAGTACTTCACCCTGCTGATGGGTCCGCCGCCCAGGGCGGGCGCGGACGGTTTCGAGACGGACCTGTTCGCCGGGCTGTGAGGGCGGGGCGGCGGTCGATCCGACCGGAGTGGGCCCCGGTCGGCCCGGGAGCGCCTACCCTCGACTTCCGTGACCACTCCTGAGACTCCCGAGAACCCCGGCGCGGCCCCGGCCCCCGCGCCGGAGCGCCGCCCGCACCCGTTCGTGTCGTCGGCGCTGACCGTGCTGTCCTTCGCGCTCCTGCTCGTCGCGGGCCTGGCCGTGGGGGTGCTGTCCGGCTTCGGCATGGGGTGGGTGTCCCACTTCTGGGACCTGGGCCCCGTCCAGCAGGGCGCGGGGGTCACGGCGGTGGTCGTCTTCCTCGTGGCGCTGTACGCGCTGTGCCGTCTGGCGGGCTGGGGGAGCCGCCGCATGTCCGGCGCCGTGGGTTTCGCGATCGGCTACGTCGCGGTCATGATGGTGATGATCGGCTACGTGACCGGCGGGAACATCGTGTTCACCACCAAGCTGGTCAACTACGTCTTCCTGTTCGGGTCGATGATCGCCCTGGCGGTAGGGGTGATGCGCAGCATGGTCCTGCCGCCGCGTGGCGTCCCCGCCGTCACCGGGTAGGGGTGCCCCTACGGGCACCGGGACGCTGACGGTCCGGTCGTGGAGGTCCGTTCACCCTCGGACGTGATATCCCTCGGACATGTCCATCTCCTCGCTTCAGCTCGCTCTGGCCGACTTCGCCCGAGAGCGGGACTGGGAACAGTTCCACACCCCCAAGAACCTCGCCATGGCCCTGGCGGGCGAGGCGGGTGAGCTCACCGCCGAGTTCCAGTGGCTCACCCCCGAGCAGTCCCGGGCCGTCATGGAGGACCCCGCCAAGGCCGAGGCCGTCCGCCAGGAGATGGCCGACGTGTTCTCCTACCTGCTGCGCCTGGCGGACGTCCTGGAGGTGGACCTCGAACAGGCGCTGAGGGACAAGGTCGACCTCAACACGACCAGGTACCCCGTCGACCGGGCCTACGGCACGGCGGCCAAGTACACCGACCTGGATCGATAGACACGGGCGGCCGCGAGGCGCACCGGCCGCCCGGTCACCCGTAGGCCCGGGCCGGGTGCCGGGCTAGGCCCAGAACTGGAGCAGAAGCTTGCCGTGGAACATCATCCCGGGGATGGTCGGGTTGGGCAGGAGCAGGTCGAAGAGCGCGTAGACCGACTTCTCGAACAGGTCCCGGACCACCGGCAGCCACAGCAGGGCGAACACCGCGATCGAGCAGAACAGGCCGTTGACCCGGACGAACTCCGTCCACCGGGCGCCCCGGAAGGCGGCCAGTACGTGGTAGCCGTCCAGGCCGGGGATCGGTAGCAGGTTCACCAGGGCGCTGGTGAGGTTGGCCATCGCGAGGAAGGCCAGTGAGGAGATCGCCCAGTTGGTGGTGTCCTGGCCGACCGGGACGAGCAGGGACACGGTGAGGGCCAGTACGGCGGACAGCAGCAGGCTGGCCACCGGTCCCGCGAGTGCCACCACGACCCGCCGCCCCCGGGTCGGCACGCGGTCCCAGTCCACGTAGGCGGGCGGTCCGTTCAGTCCGAACCCGCCCAGCCCCAGGTAGACGGCCGGCAGGACCAGACCGCCGAAGGCCTGCTGGTACGCGAAGGGGTTCAGCCTGAGGTAGGCGCTGCCGCGCAGGGAGCGGTCACCGGCGAGGTAGGCGGCCAGCGCGTGCGCGAACTCGTGCACGGCGGTCGAGACGATCCACCCGAAGAGGATCAGCAGCGGCGGGATGAGCGGGGTGACCGAGGTGCCCTCGGCGGCCCAGTCCAGCTCGGCGTGGGTCCAGGACAGCCACCCGGCGAATCCGGCCAGGCCGAGCAGGAGCAGGAACACCGGGCTGGGCAGGAAGTCCGCCCAGCTCTCGGCCCGCGCCGTCGCGGTGCGGTCGGCTTCCGCGTCGACCCCAGCGGCGGCGTCTTCGGAAGCCCGGCCCCCGGCGCCCTCCGCCTCGTCCTCGGAGCCCTCCGTCTCGCCCTCGGCGTCGCGGGGAGCCCGGTCGGCGCCGACACTCGAGGTGTTCAGTGCGTCGTCGGGCATCTGCGCCCACGGGTCGGCGGCGCGCGCCTGCTCGCCGGGTTCCGCCCCGCTGTCGGGGACGGTCACGGCGTCGGAATCCGCCTGTGTCTGCGGCGGCTCGGGCGTGGGCATGGTGCTCCTGCTGGTCGCGAGTGGTTCGCGCTCCAGATTAGGCCCTGGTCGGCACCCGTCCGCAGCGGGTGCCGTGCGGGCCCGGCGCCCGTTCCGACCTCGCGTTACATGCCGCCGGCGACCCGGAGGACGGTACCGGTCGTGTACGAGGCGTCGGCCGAGAGGAGCCAGGAGATCGCCCCGGAGATCTCCTCCGGGCGCGCCGCACGGCCCAGCGGGATGCGCGACGCCGCTCGGACGGGGCGGTCGGGATCGCCCATCGCGGCGTGCATGTCGGTGTCGGTGATGCCGGGAGAGACCGCGTTGACCCGTACCCCGACCGGCCCGAGTTCCTTGGCCAGCCCCACGGTGAGCGTGTCGACGGCGGCCTTGGTCGCGGCGTAGTGCACGTACTCGCCGGGGCTGCCCAGGGTCGCGGCCGCCGAGGAGACGTTGACGATCGCGCCGCCGCTCGCGCTCATCTCCCGTACGGCGCGTCGGCAGCACAGCAGGTAGCCCAGCAGGTTCACGTCGACCACGCGGCGCAGGTCCCGCGTGCTGACGTCCGCGAAGGCCCCCAGGGGGCCGGTGACCCCGGCGTTGTTCACCAGCCCGTCCACCGTGCCGAACTCGGTCAGGGCGGTGTCGAAGATCCGCTCCACGCCCGCCTCGTCGGAGGTGTCGGCGCGCACGGTAGCGCACCGGCCCCCGGCGGCGCGCACGTCGTCGGCGACCCGCTGGGCCGAGGCCGTGTCACTCGCGTACCCGAGCACCACGTCGTGGCCGTCCCGGGCCAGTCGGACACACGTGGCGGCGCCGATGCCGCGGCTGCCGCCGGTGACGACGGTGACCTGACGTGACATGCGGTCCCTCCCCGGTTCGACGCCCCCGTCCCTGTTCGGGCCGCTGACCGAGGGAAGTATGCCACTGGGTTCGGGAGCCGCCTCCGCCGGGGCGGCCGACCCCGACCGGCCCGAGGGACCCGGGAGTCGCCGGGCCTCAGACGACCGCGCGGGGCGCGACCGCCGACTTGTGCAGCGACGCCACCGCGAACGCCCGACCGGCCCGGGTGAGCTCCCGGCGGCCGTCGTGGTCGTCGCCGGTGACCAGCCCGAGTGCTTCCAGCAGCCACCCGACCGCCATCACCATGGCCCGGACCCGGTCGGAGCCGGTCTCGGCGGTGCGCCGGTGCGCGGCGGCGTGCCGACCGGCCGCCACCGGGGGGTCAACGGGCCGCCACCCGGACTCGGTCAGCGTGCGTTCGGCCTCCTCCGCGTCGGAGGTGCCGGGCCGGGCGTGCGACCCCAACCCCTGTGGGGATCGGGCCAGCAGTTGGCCCAGGAGGGTCTCGGCGGCGGCCTGCTGGATGCCGCCGGTGCGGCACATCGTCTCCGTGGCGGCCTGCCACAGCGCCTCGGGGTCCTCGCGCAGCTGTTGGCCGCGGCGGGTGAGTTCGAGCCGACGCCCCGATCGGCGCACGGCGCGCATCGTGCGCAGTACCTGGTGCAGGGCGATGATCTGGGTCGCGTCGGTCTCGCTGCGGGGCGGCTCCGGGGTGGTGGTCCAGCCGAAGTCCTCGCACAGCTGGCGCACCACGCCGGGCGAGATGTACCCGATCTGGGTGAGGGCGATCCCGTCCGCTGCCAGGTCCAGCATCCGTTGCAGCGGTGCCATCGCCGCGGTCGACCCGCGCGGCACGTCCGCCCCCGCGATGATCTGTCCCACCAGCGGCCACAGCCGCTGCCGGTGCGGGTGGGCCGACGAGGAGATCCAGGCGCGGACCCGCTCCTCGCGAATCCGGTCCAGGTGGCTGAGGCCCCGGTGGTCGGGCTGGGTCAGGAAGGAGCGGGCGAACCGTTCCTGGGCGGGCCGCCAGCCGCTCTTGCCGGGGCAGATGTCGCCCAGGGTGATGGCCAGTTCGAGGGCGGCGGCGGTCTCCCGGCGCGAGTGCAGCTCCACGTCGCCCACGGCGGTGCCCCAGGTGAGTTCGGGCAGGTCCGGCGGTTCCACACCGGACTCCCACATGAGCCGCTCGTACATGGCCAGGCCCGCGGTGTGGTCGGCGTCGTACAGGGTCAGGAGGGTGGCGGTCTCCGAGGCCCGGCACACGTCCGCGTACCGGTTCAGCTTCAGGAGCTGGAAGAGGTGGCCCAGGGAGCGCACCGCGAACAGCCGGTCGTCGGAGGAGTCCTGGAAGCGCACGGGCAGCTCGTACCAGCAGAAGCGCTGCACGGTGTGCTGGTTGAGCCGTTGGATGTCCTGGTCGGGGGCGAGCGTGTCCAGAGCCAGTCGTGCCAGGTCGGCCGCCCGTTCGTCCCGCCGGGCCAGCTCGGCGAGCGCGGACGCGACTGCCTCCCTCATGATGGGCACCACCTCCCCGCGTACCTCGTGCCCGGACCGTCCGGGGGTGGGACGGCCGGGTACGGTGCTTCGTTGTCCGCCGAGGGCCCGGTGGGGGCCACCGCCTCGGGTCGTGGCTGTCCTACCCCGGAAAGGCCGAAGAATTCCAGCTTGTGGGCTTCCGGGCCGCTACTGCCGGGGGCGGCGCGGGGGTACCGGCGGGACGACGCGGCTCGCGACGACGTCGGCCTCCGCGACGTCTACCGTCGAGCCGTCCCTCCTGCGCAGCGTGAGCACGCCCTCGGCCCAGGACTCCACGACACCGACGATATCGGTGAAGCCTCCCTCCGCGCGGGTGATTCGCACGGAGACCCGCGAGCCGAGGTCCCGCGGCGTGATCCGGTGGACGAGTCGTCCGCCCAGGTGCATGGTTTCCGCCCCCCGAGTGTGCGATGGGTGTTCTCCGACGCCATACTAGGAGTACGACATCTGTGCCAATCGCTTTACAGAGCCCGGACCGCACCCGACGCCCGCACGTCGGACCCGGCGCCGGAGAGCCCTGAAGGTCCCCGCCTCCCCGCGGGTCAGCGGGGGTGAGACAAGGAGTACGACGTGACCTACGTCATCGCGCAGCCCTGTGTTGATGTGCTGGACAAGGCGTGCATTGACGAGTGCCCCGTGGACTGCATCTACGAGGGTGACCGCATGCTCTACATCCATCCGGACGAGTGTGTGGACTGCGGTGCGTGCGAGCCGGTCTGCCCGGTGGAGGCCATCTACTACGAGGACGACCTGCCCGAGCAGTGGTCCGAGTTCTACAAGGCCAACGTCGACTTCTTCGACGACCTGGGCTCCCCGGGCGGCGCCTCCAAGGTCGGCAAGATCGACCGCGACCACCCGATCGTCGCCAAGCTGCCCCCGCAGGCCGAGTGAGCCTCGCGCGACCCCTTGGCGCAGAGGTCGCGTGGCAGAAGTGACGCGTCGCGCCGACCCCTCGGGGTCGGCGCGACGCTGTCGTGTGGGGCCTCCCCAGACCTGAACGGCCCGAGAACCGAATGGAGAGTGCACCGATGGGTGAACGTCGACCGGTGACCGATCGGCTTCCGACCTTCCCGTGGGACCGACTGGCGCCCTACAAGAGAACGGCCGCCGCCCATCCGGACGGGATCGTCGACCTGTCGGTCGGTACCCCCGTCGACCCGGTGCCCCCGAACCTGCGCGCGGCTCTGGCCGACGCCTCCGACTCGCCCGGCTATCCGCTGACCTGGGGCACGCCCGAACTGCGCGCGTCCATCCAGGACTGGTTGGAGCGCCGCCACGACGTGCGGGTCGCGGACGGAGCGGTGCTGCCCACGGTCGGCTCCAAGGAACTGGTGGCTTGGCTGCCGACCCTGTTGGGTCTGGGCCCCGGCGACACCGTCGTCCACCCCGAGCTGGCGTACCCGACCTACGACGCGGGCGCGCGCGTCGCGGGCGCCACCCCGGTCGCCTCGGACAGCCTCACCGCTCTCGGCCCGGCCGACGTCAAGCTCCTGTGGGTCAACTCGCCCGCCAACCCCACCGGCCGGGTTCTCGGCAGGGACCACCTGCGCAAGGTGGTCGAGTGGGCGCGCGAGCGCGACACGATCGTGGCGTCCGACGAGTGCTACCTGGACCTGGGCTGGGATGACGCCGAGCCCGTCTCGATCCTGCACCCGGACGTGTGCGGCGGCTCCCACGCGAACCTGCTCGCGGTGCACTCGCTGTCCAAGCGCTCGAACCTGGCCGGGTACCGGGGCGCCTTCGTCGCGGGCGACCCCGACCTGGTGGCCGAGCTGCTCGCGGTGCGCAAGCACGCGGGCATGATCGTCCCCGCTCCCGTGCAGGCGGCCATGCGGGCGGCGTTGGACGACGACGCCCACGCCGCCGAGCAGAAGGAGCGCTACCGGGCCCGCCGCACGCGGCTGCGCGCGGCGTTCGAGGGCGCGGGCTGGAGCGTGGAGCACTCCGACGCGGGTCTGTACCTGTGGGCCAGCCACCCCGACCACGACGCGTGGGGCGCGGTCGCGGCGCTGGCCGAGCGCGGTGTGCTGGTGGCTCCCGGAGCCTTCTACGGTCCGACCGGCGAGCGCCACGTCCGGGTGGCCTTCACCGCCACCGACGAACGGGTCGGCGCCGCGGTCGCCCGCCTGGCCGAGTGACGGAAGAGGGGGGCGGCCGGTCGGCCGCACCCCCTGGTGTGGGCGAGCGCGTCCCCGAGGGGCGCGCTCCCCCGCCGTGACGCGTCCCGGACGAGCACGCCCGGGCCGCGACCTACCTCAGGACGACGCGGCCGCCGGTGTCCTGGTCGCGGTCCGCGATCTCGGTCCACGCCTGGGCCCCGTCCATCCCGTCCGAGGCGCGCCACCGCTGGTCCCCGTACGTCACCGACGTGATCCCGTACTCCTCGGCGTGCACGACCGCCCACTGGGCCATCGCCCAGCCGAGGTCGCCGGTCCGGGGTTGGTCCCCCTCGGGGACGGGCAGCTCGGCCGGGTCGGTGCCAAAGACCCGGGCCATCTCCTCCTGGGCCCCGGCGACGTCGGCCTCCCCGGTACGCAACGCCTCCACGGTCTCCTCGTCGAACCAGCAGGTCACCATGCCCCCGCCGCGACCGCCGAAGGCCTCGGCCATGTCGGCGGACAGGTCCTCGTGCTGGTCGTAGGCGAATCCGTGGGCGCTGCGCTGGACGCTCTGAGCGGCCTCGTAGACGGGCAGGTCCTCCCACCCTCCGACCTCCACCAGCTCGTCGTAGAACGAACGGCTGGAGTAGACGGGGTCCAGGATCTCCTCCGGCTCACCCCACTCCTGCGAGGGGCGCTGCTGGAACAGGCCGAGGGAGTCGCGGTCGCCGTACTCCACGTTGTAGAACGTGGACTCCTGCCACACCGTCGCGAACGCCACCGTCACCGCCTCCTCGGGCAGATCGCGGCTGAAGGCGACACCGCCCACGGTGGCCGCGTTCGCCGCCTGGGTGATCTCCATGTCGTAGCGGCCCTCGGCCAGCTGGAGGCGGCAGCCCGGGTCGGGCCGCTCGCGTGTGTCCAGCGGCTCGAACGTGGTCATCACGTAGTAGCCCCCGGCCACGAACAGTCCGCAGACGAAGGTGAGGATGAGGAGGATCTTGGCGAACGCGGAGAACGTCCTGCGTTTACTGGGCACGGGCGAACCAAGGGTCGGCGACGGGTGGAGCGCACCGGTCGCGGACTCGAGGGGAGGTCCGAGGCGGTGTGCTGGGCGCGCCGGGCCCCTTGCGGAGGCGGTCCCCGGACGGGCCTCGGCGAAAGTGTAGTCTGCGCCGCGATCACTCCTGGGAACGCCGCCCGGGGCGTGTGTTCCAGGGCTGTTCGGGGCCGCTGCGCGTGGTCGGCAGCGAGTGGCCAACGGCTCACGCGGAGCGGGCGGGGCGCAGACGACCCACCCCGGGCGAGCGGCTAACGTGGGTTCACATGACCAGCTCGTACACCAGCCCGCTGCCCGACCAGATCGACGAACTCTGGGAGCGGCGCTCCGAACTGACCCCCGACCACTCCGAGGCGCGCGCCGTCATCACCGGCGCCATCGACCAGATCGACGAGGGCAAGGCCCGCGTGGCCTTCGTCGACCCGGCCACCGACGACGTGGTGGTCGACGAGCGCGCCAAGCGCTCCATCCTCCTCGGCTTCAAGGTCCTGGACATGAAGGAGTCGCACGTCGGCGACTTCTACCACCACGACCGCATGCCGCTGAAGACCCGTTTCGACGGGGTCCGCGTCGTCGCGGGCGCCATCGCCCGCTGGGGCTCGTTCCTGGCCCCGGGCGTCGTGCTCATGCCGTCCTTCACCAACATCGGCGCCTACGTCGGTTCCGGCACCATGGTCGACACCTGGGCCACGGTCGGCTCCTGCGCGCAGATCGGCGAGAACGTCCACCTGTCCGGCGGCGTGGGTGTCGGCGGTGTCCTGGAGCCCCCGCAGGCCTCCCCGGTGATCATCGAGGACGACGCCTTCCTGGGCTCGCGCAGCATGGTCGTCGAGGGCGCCCGCGTGCGCAAGGGCGCCAAGCTCGGCGCCGGCACCATCCTCACCTCGTCCACGCGCGTCTTCGACGCCGAGACGGGCGAGGAACTGGCACGCGGCGAGGCCCCGGCGTGGTCGGTGTGCGTGACCGCCAACCGCACCAAGAGCTTCCCCGGCGGCGACTTCGGCATGCCCGTCCTGCTGGTGCTCAAGCGTCTGGAGGAGGGGCAGGAGCACGACAAGCTCGCCCTGAACGACCTCCTGCGCGAGCACGGCGTCAACGCCTAGGCTCCGTACCCGAGCGCGCACCGGCGACGGCGCGCGCGCCCGCGCACCGACGCGGGCGGGGCGTCCTCCCGTCCGGGAGGGCGCCCCGCCGTTGTTCTAGGGTGGCCATGCGCGAGACCACCCACCCACCTCACCGAAACGGGGCGACACCATGCTGGACCTGACCTCGGACGTGGCGGACCTGACCGCCGCCCTCGTGGACATCCGTTCCGAGAGCGGGGACGAGACGGCCCTCGCCGACGCGGTCGAGAACGCCCTGTCCGCCCTGACCCACCTGACCGTGACCCGGGACGGCGACGCCGTCGTGGCCCGCACGGACCTGGGCCGAGGCCGCCGCGTCGTGGTCGCCGGACACCTCGACACCGTCCCGATCGTGGACAACGTCCCCTCCCACGTGGACGGCGACCGCCTGTACGGCTGCGGCACCACCGACATGAAGTCGGGTGTGGCCGTCCAGCTCAAGCTGGCCGCGCTGGTCACCGAGCCGGTCCACGACGTCACGTACGTCTTCTACGACAACGAGGAGGTCGACGCGGTCCGCAACGGCCTCCTGCGCCTGAGCCGGAACCACCCGGAGTGGCTGGCCGGGGACTTCGCGATCCTCATGGAGCCCACCGACGGCGTCATCGAGGGCGGCTGCCAGGGCACCATGCGCGTGGACGTCACCGCCTACGGCAAGCGGGCCCACAGCGCGCGGTCGTGGAAGGGCGAGAACGCCATCCACAAGGCGGGCGCGATCCTGGACGTGCTGCGCGCCTACACCCCCCGCCAGCCCGAGGTCGAGGGTCTGACCTTCCACGAGGGGCTCAACGCCGTGTACGTCGAGGGCGGCGTGGCCGGAAACGTCATTCCGGACGAGTGCGTGGTGCGGGTGAACTACCGGTACGCGCCGGACCGGTCCCCGGCCGACGCCGAGGCGCACCTGCGCGAGGTGTTCGCGGGCTTCGAGGTGACGGTCACCGACTCCTCCGCCCCGGCCCGCCCCGGCCTGGACGACCCCTCGGCGGCGGCGTTCGTCACCGCGGTGGGGGAGGGGCGGGCGCGCGCCAAGCTGGGCTGGACTGACGTGTCCCGCTTCTCGGAGCTGGGCGTGCCCGCCGTGAACTACGGGCCCGGCGACCCCATGCTGGCCCACACGCGCGACGAGTACGCGAGCATCGCGCAGATCCGCGAGGCCGAGGAGCGCATGGTGGCCTGGCTCACCGGTCGACGCTGACCGAGGGGGCCCGAAGGGGTGACGCCGCGCACCGCGCACCGCCCACCAGGAGTTTCCGCCCTGGTGGGCGGTTCCGTGTCCGCTACCGGTCACCGGGCCGACACGCGTCGTTCGGGTGTGGGGCGGCCACGGGTGGATAGCTTTACGACATGACGGAAGAAGAGAACGTGAGGCGTGCCGGACCGCTCACCTACCGCGGCCGCGCGATCCCCGACACCACCACGGACCAACGGCTCCTCGACCGGCGCGGCCCCGCCGACTGGGTGCACACCGACCCCTGGCGCGTGCTGCGCATCCAGTCGGAGTTCGTCGAGGGCTTCGGCCTGCTGTCCGAGCTTCCTTCCGCCGTGAGCGTGTTCGGTTCGGCGCGGATCAGGCCGGGCACCGAGTTCTACGAGCTGGGCGTGCGGGTGGGTGCCAAGCTGGCCGAAGCCGGGTACGCGACGATCACCGGCGGCGGCCCCGGGATGATGGAGGCGGCCAACAAGGGCGCCCAGCAGGGCGGCGGGCTCTCGGTGGGCCTGGGCATCGAGCTCCCCTTCGAGCAGTCGCTCAACCCCTACATCGACATGGGGATGACCTTCCGGTACTTCTTCGTCCGCAAGACGATGTTCGTGAAGTACTCGCAGGCCTTCGTGGTGCTGCCGGGCGGGTTCGGCACCCTCGACGAGCTGTTCGAGGCGATCACTCTCGTGCAGACCAAGAAGATCACCCGGTTCCCGGTGGTGCTGATCGGTACCGAGTTCTGGGGCGGTATGCGGAGCTGGGTGGAGGACAGCCTGCTCAAGCACGGCCTGATCGCGGACCACGACATGGAGCTGTTGTACGTGACCGACGATCCCGACGAGGCGGTGCACATCGTGCAGCAGGCGCACCTGCACCTGGAGAACCGGTTCGAGCGCGACGAGCCCGGACCGGCCAGCTAGACCCGAACGGGACCCGGACCGGTCCCGTGGGTCCGGCCCCCCGGACCGGAGGGCGGTCCGGAACCCGCGCCGCCGCGCCCCGGCCCCCGGCGCGCCTCAGGCCAAGCCCCTGCGCGCGGCGGCGGGCGGACGTTCGCCGCGCACCGACGCGACCATGTCCAGGGCCCGCCCGACCCGCTCGGGGTGGGCGGTGACGAACACGCGCGCTCCCGCCCAGGCGTACAGGCTCGCCAGGGCCACCTCCTCGGCCGCCGCGACCGGGACCGCGCCCGCGATGCCCGGCGGTGCCGTGGGCAGGTCCGTTCGCGGCTCCCCGCCGTCCGGCGGCGTGCAGCGGACCAGGACGGAGTGGCCCTCGGCCGCCAGCTCCTCGACCCGGGCGACGGGCGGACGGTGACCGGCGTCGACCGTCCACGGTGTCGCGGGCGCGCCGTCTCCGGCGGGGGGAGCGCAGGGGGCGTCCCCTGCGGCGGGCGCCTCCGGGGGCGTTAGGACTCGGAAGGGTGCGTTCGACACCCGCAGAGTCTCCCACGCCCGGCGCTCCCTGGGGAGCGCGGCGGTGTGGCACGATCGGTCCCGTGCCTTTCTTCATCATGATCCTGGTCGCCGCAGCCGCTCTCGCCGTCCTCGTCGGAGTGGTCTTCGTCGTGCTCGGCAAGGGCGGTCAGCTCGCCCGGTTCGAGGCCGACTTCCCCCCGCTCGACCTGCCCGAGGGGCGCCCGGTGGGCTCCCGCGACCTGGCCGGTCTCCTGGTCCCCCTGTCGATGTGGGGGTACCACGTGCGGGCGGTCGACGAACTGCTGGTGCGGCTCACCGCGACCCTGCGCGAACGCGAGGAGCGGATCGAGGACCTGGAGTGGCGGCTGGCCCGGCTGGACCCGTCCTACGTGCCCCGGGGCACGGGACCGCGTCCGGGCGCGTACCTGCCCGGCCAGGACGAGCTCGACGGCTCTCCGGAGGGGGAGGTGGCGGAGGGTGTGAGGCTGGTCCCGGCCCCCGTGGCGCACCGCGCGTCGGACTACGCGCCGGATCACGCCCCGGAGGTCGGTGCCGCCGACCACCGCGTGGCGACCGCCGAAACCTCCCCCGAATATCTGTCCGAAACCACCCCCGAGGCGGGGTGGGAGTCCGCCGCGGAGTCGGTCGCCGGGGCCGCTCCGGAGGCGGGTGACACCCCGGTGGGCGGGCGCGGCGACGACCGCCCCTGACCCGCTCCGAGGAGCCCGTGGCGTCCCGGCACGCCCGGGCCGGCTATGCCGTGCATCACATCCGCCTCGTCCTTCTTGGTCGGATGTGGTGCGTTCGGGTGTTCTATTCTCGGTCGCTGTACATGCGTACCCCCTGCTCCGCCGGAGCGGGTGGATCGTCGTGAGGATGGCGAGGATGGACTCAGCACCCGAACTCCGGGCGGGCTCCGTGAGCGACCCGGGGGACGACCCCGCCCCGGGGAACCCCTCCACCCCGGTGCGCCAGATGTCCCTGTGGCCGCCGCCCCGCTCGAACCGGCACACCGGCAGGCGCCGCCGCCAGGTCGCGCGGACCGCCGTGGCCCTGGCCGCGCTGGTGCTGCTCGGCGGCGGCGGTTACGCGGCCTGGTCCCACCTGGACGGCGCCCGCGAGGACACCGTCACCACCATGTCCGACCCCGAGGCGTTCGTGGGCGCCTGGTCCGGGCGGATGAGCCAGGTCGACACGGACGGCACGCCGGTCGCCGAGTGGGACGCCGAGGTGCGGATCGAGGACGGGGCCCAACGCGGCAGCACCGCCTGGACCACCTTCTCCTGCTCAGGGACCCTGGACCTGTCGGCGCGCGACGGCGACCGCCTGGTGTACGCCTACACCGAGACCGCCGACCCGCAGGACCGGTGCGTCGACGAGTCGGAACTGACCCTGTGGCCCGGCCCGGACGGGCGGATCAACGCGGAGTGGTCCTCCGTCACCCGTGAGGGGACCCGGATGGTCTCCACGGGAATCCTGGACTGACCCGGTCGCCGCGAAGGCGCGGGGGCGGGACGGCCCCGGAGCGCCCCCCTTCCTCGGGGTGACGGGACCGCACGGACGCGCGCACCGCGCGGGTTTCGGTCAAGACCGATATAACCTTACTGACCAAAGATTCCACGCCGGTGGGCGCGCACGAGAGCGCCGGGCTGTCGCCTGGCGCACACCCAGGGGTCAATCTCCGAGATAATGGCCAGGAGTGATTCCCGACCCCCGAGCCACGCGGGCGCGAGTCACACGGAACCGGCGGACGGTTTCGGAGTCGAGACGTACCCGCGGATCGGCGTCGGTGCTGTGGGTCGGCTCCGGCCACCTGCGAGGAACACCTAGAAAGGGGAATGGCATGGCGGCGATGAAGCCGAGGACCAGCGACGGGCCGATGGAGGTCACCAAGGAGGGTCGCGGCATCATCATGCGGGTCCCGCTCGAGGGCGGCGGCCGTCTGGTCGTGGAGCTCACGCCGGACGAGGCGACCGAGCTCCGGGACGCGCTCCAGGGTGTCGTCGGTTAGTCCGGTACCACTCGTCCCCCACCTGGGCCGGAACGCCCTGACGACCCCCGAGGTTCCACACCTCCCACCCGCGTGAACCTCCCCGAGTGAACGATTGTGAGCGGCCTGTGCCATTCGCCACGGAGATCCACCCCGTACCGGGGACCCTCGCCGATTCCACCGCGGACCTGCTGGTCCTCCCCGTACCCGCGGGCGAGGAAGGCCCCGAGGCGGTCGACGGGGTCACCGACGGCGGACTGACACAGGTCCTTCCGTCCTCGCTCGCGGACCTGTTCACGCACTACGCACTCACCGGCAAACCCGGTGAGCTCTGCCAGTTCCCGGTGTCCCGGGACGGGGGCCTGGTGCGCCTGGCCCTTCTCGGAGTCGGATCGGGTGCCCCCGACGACCTCCGGAAGGCCGGTGCCGCCCTCTCCCGGGCCGCACGGGGCAACGAGCGCGTCGCCGTGGCCTGGCCCGGCGCGGACGACGCGGCCGCCACGGCGTTCGCCGAGGGCGCCCTGCTCGCCTCCTACACCTTCACGTACAAGACCACGGCGCCCCCGAGGTCGCAGCGCCCCGCACCCGCGATCGACGTGGTCGGCGACGTCTCCGCCCTCTCCGGGCCGCTGGGTCTGGGCACCACCCTGGCCGCGGCGACCGCCCTGGCACGGGACCTGATCAACACCCCCTCGTTGACCAAGGACCCCGAGTGGATGGCCGCCCGCGCGCGTGAGACCGCCGACGGGTCCGGGCTCGGCGTGCGGGTGTGGGACGAGCGGGAGCTGGAGGAGGAGGGCTTCGGCGCCATCCTCGGCGTCGGCCAGGGCTCGTCGCGGCCGCCCCGGCTGGTGGAGCTGTCCTACACGCCGGAGAACCCCACCGCGCACGTGGTGCTGGTCGGCAAGGGCATCACCTTCGACACCGGCGGGCTCTCGCTCAAGCCCAACGACAACATGAAGCTCATGAAGACCGACATGAGCGGTGCGGCGATCGTGCTGGCCGTCCTGTCGGCGCTGTCCTCGGTGGGCGCGGGGGTCCGGGTCACCGGTCTGCTGGCACTGGCCGAGAACGCCCTGTCGGGTGACGCCACCCGCATCGGCGACGTGCTGACCACCTACACCGGCCGCACCGTGGAGGTGCTCAACTCCGACGCCGAGGGGCGCCTGGTCCTGGCCGACGCCATGGGCTACGCCAGCACCCGACTCGTCCCGGACGTCCTGGTGGACGTGGCCACCCTGACCGGCGCGGCCAAGCTCGCCCTGGGCACCGGCACGGGCGCGCTGTACAGCACCGACGACGCGGTCGCCGCCCAGATCGAGGCGGCCGGGGCCGAGGCGGGCGAGCCGCTGTGGCGCATGCCGCTCACTGAGGAGTACCTCCCGACCACCCGGTCACGGGTGGCCGACCTGGCCAACATCGGCACGCGCGGCGGCGACTTCGGTCCGGCCGGGGCCACCGACGCGGCCCTGTTCCTGCGTGAGTTCACCGGCGGCCTGCCCTGGGCCCACCTGGACATCGCCGGTCCGGGCCGGTCCATGCAGGAGAGCGGGCTGCTCACCAAGGGCGGTACGGCCTTCGCCACCCGCACCCTGCTGCGCTGGCTCGCCCAGCGGTAGCGCCTCCGGTCGGCGACGACCCGGCCGCGGGCCCGTGTGGACCACCCCTCCGCACGGGCCCGCCGCATGAGGGGCCGCGCCGGGCCCGTTCCGGGAGGCGGGCCCCGGGTCCCGCGCTGCGCGGCCCCTACGGGCGGATGGCGGCGAGCAGGCCCTCGCCGACCGGTACCAGCAGCGGGATGAACGCCTCGTCCTCCCGCATGCGCTGCATCACCTCGCGTACCGCGACCTCCGCCGCGCCCGGAACCCGCAGCGGGCTGTCCGGTTCGGGGGGCGTGGCCAGCACGGCGTTGAACACCACCACCCCGCCCGGGCGCAGCAGCCGCAGCGCCTCCTCCAGGTAGGCCGGGTACGACTCCGGGTCGGCGTCGACCGACACCATGTCGTACCCGCCGTCCGTCAGCCGGGGCAGCACCTCCAGCGCCGCTCCTCGGATCAACCGGGCCCGGCCCGCTCCGAACCCCGCCCGGGAGAACGCCGAACGCGCGTAGTCCAGGTAGGCGGCGTTGACGTCGACGGTCGTCAGGATGCCCTCGGGGATCATCCCCCTGAGCAGCCACAGGCCCGACGTGCCGCACCCGGTGCCGATCTCCACCACCGCGCGCGCCCCGATGGCCGCGGTGAGGAACCGCAGCGCGGCCCCGGTGGCGGCGTCCACGGGCGAGGCGGCGGCGCGCACCCCGGCGTCGTAGGCGTCCGCCAGCGGCCCGTCCCCCATGGCGGACTCCTCGAACCGAGCCTGCTCGGTCCGGACCCACGCGGTCCGGGCCACGCTCTCTTCTGCGCTGATGACGGCCTCCCAAGCACTGCTGAATGTCATGGCCAGGCGCTCTGACCGGGGGATCGTCACCCACCGTAGAATGGTGGTAGCGGCCAGGTATGTCCCTGTGCAGAAGACTAGCCTGATCAGGCCGCAACTCCGAGTGTGGCGGCGGGAACTTCATCGACCCCTCCGACGTTGAATCGGGATGAACGCACGTTGATCGCCACGAAGTGAACGCCCCCCGACCCAGCCCTCGCGTGGCACATCAGCGGGATGAAGGGAGCAGCGGTGCCAGAGACCGGCCCTGCCGTCGAGTTCGAGGCATGGGAACCCCCGAGCTGGGAAGAGGTCGTGCGCGTCCACTCGCCGCGCGTCTACCGACTGGCCTATCGCCTCACCGGGAACAAGCACGACGCCGAGGACCTCACCCAGGAGGTCTTCATCCGTGTGTTCCGCTCCCTCGCCAACTACACCCCCGGCACCTTCGAGGGGTGGCTGCACCGCATCACCACCAACCTCTTCCTCGACATGGCCCGGCGTAAGGCCCGCATCCGCTTCGAGGGGCTGGCCGACAACGCCGACGAACGGCTGGAGGGCCGCGAGCCCTCACCGGCCCAGCGCTACGACGACCGGCACTTCGACGCCGACGTCCAGAGCGCGCTGGACGCCCTGCCCGCCGAGTTCCGCGCCCCCGTCGTGCTGTGCGACATCGAGGGCCTCTCCTACGAGGAGATCGCGGCGACGCTCGGCGTCAAGCTGGGCACCGTACGCAGCCGTATCCACCGGGGGCGCGCCCAGCTGCGCCGCGCCCTGGAGCACCGCAGGTCCCTGGCGGCCGCGGCCGGCGCCGAGGGGGCCGACGGCGGCACCGCCAACGTCAAGCTCGGGGAGGCGGAGTGAGCAAGGACCACCTCGGGGAGCGCCTGTCGGCGCTCATCGACGGAGAGCTGGGGGCGGCCGAGCACGAGCGCGCCCTCATCCACCTGGCCAAGTGCGAGTCGTGCCGCTTCGAGGCCGACATGATGCGCAGACTCAAGCGCAGGCTCACCGGGCTCGGCGAACCCGAACCCAGCATGGACTTCATGGGGCGCCTGATGTCCCAGCCGGGCCTGGGAGGGCCGGTCACCGGGACACGTGATCGGGGTGATCGCGGTCCCTCGGACCCGCCGCCGACCGGCCCTTTCGGCTCCAGCCCTCCGCTGGGGCACACCCGCCCGCTGGGGGGCTTCCCCACCGGCGGCCCCCTCATGTCGGGGGCGGACCGGCCGTCGTACCCGAGCGAACCGGTGCCCGAGTCCGCGCGCACCCGCCCGGGCACCGCGACGTCCGAGGACCGGCGGAAGCAGCCGCGGACCCGGCCGGAGCGGTACGTGCCGCCGAGCCCCGAACCCCGGGGTGGCGGAGACCGGTTCTCCCACCTGCTGCCGCACTTCTCCGGCGGACGCTACGCCGTCGCCGGTCTGGCGGTGGCGACGGCCCTGCTGGGGAGCGCGTTCGTGGCGGGTGGTGAGGGTGACGACGCGCCAGTGGTCGAGCCCCGCCTCGCCGACTTCGCGGTCGAGCACGCGGTGACGAGCCGCCAGATCCCGGTGGTGGAGCCGCTGCCCGCCGACCAGCCGCCGTTCGAGCCGCTCCCCGTCGCGGCGGAGGGCGCCCCCTCGGGCTCGACCGAAACGACCCGGTGAGGTCTGGCAGACCCTCTTCCGGCCCGAACACCGCCCCCGGCCCAGTGGTGGCCGCCGCGCTCCTGTGCGCCCTGGTGCTCACCGGTGCGGTGCATCCGGACGCGACAGCGGTCCCGGCCGAGGGGGAGGACCACGGCATGGCCGTGCTGGAACGCGCCTCCGAGGCCCACGGCCGCGTGCCCTACACGGCCGTGCGCGAGGTGCGCGGACCCGAGGGAACCCCACGGGACGGGGTCGACGTGCGTGTGGTCCACCGGCCCGGTTCGGGGCTGGCCATGTCGCCGCTGGGGGAGGAGGACGCGCAGTCGGCCTTCGTCGTGCTGGCCTCCCCGGCCCTGGAGTCCCTCGACGAGCGCCTGCTGGTGGTGCTGGAGGAGACCTACCGGGTGGTGGACGCGGGCCCGGACACCCTCGACGGGAGGTCCGCGCGGCTGGTGGAGGCGCTGCGGGCGGACTCCACGGTGGCGGGGCGGTTCTGGGTGGACACCGAGACCCACCTCCTGCTGGGGCACACCGTGTACGACCGCTCGGGCGCAGAGGCGTTCAGCAGCCACCTCACCGACCTCAGCCCGGGGGAGGGCGCCTGGCCGGACGGGGTCTCGGGTGACTCGCCCTGGGGCGACGCCCTCGACCCCGGGGAACGGCAGCGGCTACGCGAGGCGGGATGGGTGCTGCCCGAGCACCTGACCTGGGACCTGCGATTGGTCGACACCCGCTCCAAGCGCTACGCGGGGGAACGGGTCGTGCACGCCGTCTACTCGGACGGACTCTCCCAGGTGTCGGTCTTCGCCCAGCGCGGGAAGCTGGGAACGGAACATCCCTCCACACTTGGTAACGGATACGCCGGAACCGGGACGGGGGGTGGTGGCGTCACACCAGGAAACGACACGATCTTCGGCGGTGACGTGGGTCAGTACCAGAGCGTGTGGCAGGCGAACGGATTCGTCTACACGGTGCTGGCCGACGCCCCCGCGGACCTGGCCTCCTCGGCGGTGGCCGCGTTGCCAGGACCCGAGGACTCCGGCTTCTGGGCCAGGGTGCTGCGAGGTCTGTCCCGGCTGGGCCTGCTCTAGGGCCCCGCCGCCCGGCACGGGGCGCGTGCCGGGACCGAAGCCGAGCGACCAACGGAGCAGGTCTTGAGCCAGGACAACGACCGTTCGGAACCCGTCGAGGGGCGTACCCGGCCCTCGCCGAACGGCGGCGCGCCACATCCGGGAGCGTCGGACGCGCCAGACCCGGGGCAGGGGTCCGCCGGTGCGTGGACCGCCCCGCCCCATCCGCAGGGAGCCCAGCCTCCCCCGACCTCGCCGACTCCCGGCGGCGGAGGCCCCATGCACCCCCACCAGCCCCCTCACGGAGACCGCCCCCAGGCGGGAGGGACCGAGGACCCGCAGCAGCCGCTCCAGCCCCAGCAGGCCTCGGGAGCACAGCGGCCCCATGATGGTCAGGCTCTCGGGCAGCCGCAGTCGCACGAGTACCCGCAGGCCCCGGTGTCACAGCAGTCTCAGGGCGCCCAGCAGCCTCACGAAGGCCAGCAGGAGCGCGCCGCCCAGCAGGCCCGGGCGGCCCAACAGGGGCAGGCGGGGCAGCAGACTCCGGCATCCTTCGGTGCGCAGCAGAATCAGCAGTCCACGGGGGCCCAGCAGGCGCACGGCGCGCAGCAACCCCAGTCACACGCGGCGCAGCAGGCACAGACGTCCCAGCAGTCCCTGGCCGCCCAGCAGGCTCAGGCGGCCCAACAGGGGCAGGCGGGGCAGCAGACTCCGGCAGCCTTCGGGGCGCAGCAGTCCCCTGGCGGCGAGCAGGCGCACGCGTCCCAGCAGGCGCACAACGCTCAGTGGCTCCAGCCCAACGCGTCCCAGCAGGCCCAGGCCACGCAGCAGGCGTACACCGCCCAGCAGGCCTACGCCCGCCAGACGCAGCAGAACCCCTTCGCGCAGTCCTCCCAGGGCGCGGCCACGCACGGGCACTTCGCCGCCCCGCCCGGAGCCACGGCCTCCCACCCCCCGACCGCTCCCGAGCAGCCGCCGCGTCGCGGCAAGCGCGGAGTCCCCCTCTGGGCGGCCCTGAGCGGCATGCTGGTGATCGGCCTCATCGCGGGTGGCGCGGGCGGGCTCGCCGGAGGGCTCCTCGGCCCCGACCAGCAGGCGGCCCCCGAGAACAAGACGGGGCCCACCATCAACGAGCCCCCGCCCGAGGCGCCCGAACGCGCGGCCGACACCATCGCGGGAGTGGCGCAGAGGGTCAGCCCGAGCGTCGTCTCGCTGCGCAGCGCGGGCGGACGGGTCGGAGCGACCGGCTCCGGCTTCGTCATCGCCGACGACTACGTCGTCACCAACGACCACGTCTCCGCCCCCCTGGAGGAGGACGGCATCGTGATCGAGTACAGCGACGGCAGCAACAGCCTGGCCACCGTCGTGGGCTCGGACCCCAGCTCCGACCTGGCCGTCCTCGAACTGGAGGACCCCAACGAGGTCGAGCCGCTGGAGTTCGGTGACTCCGACGAGGCGGTCGTGGGAGACGAGGTCATCGCGATCGGCGCGCCGCTGGGCCTGGACGGCACGGTCACCCAGGGCATCATCAGCGCCAAGGACCGGCCGGTCAGCTCCGACGAGGGTGAGAGCCAGTTCTTCGCCCTCCAGACCGACGCGGCGATCAACCCCGGCAACTCGGGCGGCCCGCTCGTCGACGTCCAGGGCCGGGTCATCGGCGTCAACTCCATGATCGTCACCATGGGCGGCGGTTTCATGGGCGAACAGCCGGGCGGCAGCATCGGCCTGGGCTTCGCCATCCCGTCCACGGAGGCGGAGGAGGTCGTCAACCGGATGATCGACCACGGTGAGACCAGCTACGCCGACCTCGGCGTCGTCTTCGACTCCCGGAACCCGGTGATCGGCGCGGCCATCGACGACGACCCCCAGGCGGTCGAGCGGGGCGGGCCCGCCGACGAGGCCGGGCTGGAGCCGGGCGACGTGATCGTCTCCTTCGACGGCCGCAGGGTCAACTCCGCAGGGGAACTCCAGGCGATGGTGCGCGACCGCTCCCCGGGCGAGGAGGTCGAGCTGGAGTACGAGCGCGACGGCGACCGCGAGGCCGTCACCGTCACCCTCGGCGCCAGCGACTGACCGTCCCGCCCCCGGGCACACGACGGCCCCCGGGTCCCAGCGGGACCCGGGGGCCGTACGCGTGTCCTCCGGCCGAACCGTCGGCCCGAGGTCAGCGACCGGCGGGCGAGATGCCCAGCTGCATCCCGGCCAGGCCGCGCGGCTTGCCCACCAGCTTCTCGGCGATCGAGGTGATCACCTTGCTGGCCTCGACGTCGGGGTGGGTCAGCACGAGCGGCTGGCCCTCGTCGCCGCCCTCGCGCAGGCGGGTGTCGAGCGGCACCTGGCCCATGAGCGGGATCTCGGCGCCGAGGGTCTTGGTCAGCGCGTCGGCGACCGTCTGGCCGCCGCCCTGGCCGAAGAGGTGGACCGGCTCGCCGCCGTCCTCCGGCTGGTAGTAGGACATGTTCTCGATGACGCCCGCGATGCGCTGGTGCGTCTGGGCGGTGATCGCGCCCGCGCGCTCGGCGACCTCGGCGGCGGCCTGCTGCGGCGTGGTGACCACGATCAGCTCGGCGGCCGGGAGGAGCTGGGCGACGGAGATCGCGATGTCGCCGGTGCCCGGGGGCAGGTCCATCAGGAGGACGTCCAGGTCGCCCCAGAACACGTCGGAGAGGAACTGCTGGAGGGCGCGGTGCAGCATGGGTCCGCGCCACACCACCGGGGTGTTGCCCTCGGTGAACATGCCCACCGAGATGACCTTGATGTCGTGCGCGGTCGGCGGGAGGATCATGTCCTCGACCTTGGTCGGGAAGCCCGACGCGCCGAGCATGCGCGGCACCGAGTGGCCGTAGATGTCGGCGTCGACGACGCCGACCTTGTGGCCCTGGGCCGCGAGCGCGGCGGCCAGGTTCACGGTGACGGACGACTTGCCGACACCGCCCTTGCCGGAGGCGACCGCGTAGACCTTGGTGAGGGAGTTCGGCTTGGCGAAGGGGATCTCCTTCTCCGCCTGGCCGCCGCGGAGCTTGGTCTGGAGCTCCTTGCGCTGCTCCTCGTTCATGACGTCGAGCTCGACCGTGACCTTCGTGACCCCGGCGACCTTGGTCACCGCTTCGGTCACGTCCTTCTCGATGCGACCCTTCATCGGGCAGCCGGCCACCGTGAGGTAGATGCCGACGTGCACGGCGCCGTCGTCGCCGATCTCGACGCTCTTGACCATGCCGAGGTCGGTGATGGGGCGGCGGATCTCCGGGTCTTGCACCGTGGCCAGGGCTGCGTGGACCTGCTCGGTGGTTGCTGTGGAGGACATGTACTCAATCGTAGGTCAGCGGGACGGGGTGGTTGGCCTGTGGCGTCGCTCGCGTGACCGTCCGCAGGACCATCCCGTGCAACAGGGGAGGGGCGGTCCGCTATTCCGTCGGGAGGGGCGGTGGGGGCTGGTGTTCCGCACTGTGACCAGGCCATAACGGCGTGGCCTTAACGCAGGCGATACATGCCCGGATAGTAGTCTCAGCGCACGATGGGAAATGTGCCGCCACCGCCTGGTTCGTCCTGGCCCGCCGCGCCTGAGGGGCCGGAGGGCCAGGCTTCCGGTGGCCACACCCAGGAGCAGACCTGGGCCTGGCCGCCGGGTGGCGCGAGGCAGACCCCGCCCGGCGGGCACCCCGCCCTGACACCCGACCCGGCGGTGTGGGCGTGGCCGCCCCCGCGTCCGGTGCGGACCAGTCTCTTCGCGTGCGCGGAGATCCCCGGGGGTGAGTCGTATCACAGACTCGCCCGAACCCCGAGGTTCCGCTGGTGGGTCCCGCCGCTGGCGCTCCTGGTCTTCGCCGTCCTGCTGTTCTTCCTGTGGGTCGGCGTGCTGGTCGTGATGACGATCGTCGCGATCCTCGGTGGCAGCGGTCTGGCGCCCGACTCGGTCCGGGTGGGGGAGATCGCGGGGCTGGCCTTCGGGCTGGCGGCGATCGCCCTGCTCGCACCCGTCACACTCTTCGTCGCCCGGGTGGTGCAGTGGCGCAGACCGGGCTCGCTGTTGTCGGTCACCGGGCGCGTGCGCTGGGGCTGGTTGGCCCGCTGCGTGTGCGCGGGGGCGATCCCGGCCACTGCCGTGGCGGCGCTGGTACTGGTGGTGTCCGGGGAGGGGCCGTCGGACCTGCCGGTCACCGTCGGCTACGGGAGCGTGGAGGTCCTCGCCGCGGCGCTGCTCGTGATCGCGCTGCTGGTGCCGCTCCAGTCCGTGGCCGAGGAGATGACGCTGCGCGGGATGGTCATGCAGCTCGTCGGTTCGCTGGGGTCGCCCACCGGGAGGAGCGCGTTCTCCCGGGTGCTGCGCTCGCCATGGCCCGCGATCCTGGCGGGTGGCACCCTGTTCGCCGCCCTGTACGCGGCCACCCACCCCGGCGACGCGTGGAACACAGCGGCGCTGGCCGTGCTCGGCCTGGGTATGGCCTGGGCGACCTGGCGCACCGGTGGCCTGGAGGCCGCGATCGGTCTGCACGTGGTCAACAGCCTGATCCAGTTCGGCGTGTGCGCCGTGGAGGGCCGCCTGGACGAGGTGGGCACCGGTGTGGTGCTCGGCGGGGGTCTTCCCCTGGGCACCAACACCCCGATGACGCTGGTCCTGGCGGTGGTGCAGGTGGGTCTGTACCTGCTGCTGGTGAGCGCGCTGGCCCGCCGCCACGGGGTGGCGCGCCGCAGCGCTCCCGTCCCGGCCTGAGGTCGGTGCGGGGCGCGGTTCAGGGGCGGGTCCGCGTCGCCCCGTCGTCCTCGGCGGAGCGGCCCCCGGACGTCTCCGTGGAGCGCTCCTGCGCGACCTCGGCGGTCTCCTCTGGGTGCCCCCGCCCCGCCGGGCTCCCCGGGGCGTCGTCTCCGTGAGGCCGGTGTTCCCCTTCGGGACCCACCCGTGAGGCCTCCGGCTCCGGGACGGGCGGGAACACCCAGGTGCGGTAGGCGAAGAAGCGGAACAGCGTGCCCAGCCCCACGCCCACCACGTTGCCGGAGACGTTCTGCGCCAGGGTGCTGTCCAGGCCCAGTACGTACAGCGAGAAGGCCTGGCAGCCCACCTGGATGAGCATGCCCACGCCGTTCATCGCCAGGAACAGGAGGGTCTCCCGGCCCAGGCCGGTGCGGGCCCGGTCGCCGAAGGTCCAGTACCGGTTGCCCACGAAGGCCACCGCGATGGCGCACGAGGTGCCCGCGACCTGGCCGGTCATCGGGCCCATCCCGGCGGCCCACAGCAGATTGGTGGCGGCCAGCTGGACGACGTAGGCGAGCGCGCCCACAGAGCCGAACTTGCCGACCTCGGAGGCGAGCCGGGCCAGTCGGGGACGGCGGGAGAGGAACGCGCGCATGGCCAGCGGCCTCCGGGTCCTGGTGGGGGTCACGGTGGCAGGGGAGTGGGCCCTGGGGCGGCGTACCCGCACGCCCTAGACTCTATCCGGGGCCTTCGACAGACACCCCGGCCGCGGGTTCCGAGCCGATCGGCCAGGTTCCGCCGTGCGCGGGGCCGCCCCGCATCCGCGGTTGACGAGCATTGAGTTGAGGAACTGTGAGCGAGCGTAACCGCATCGTCCCCCGTGTGGGAATGGTGGGCGGAGGCCAACTGTCCCGGATGACCCACCAGGCGGGCATCGGACTCGGGGTGGACTTCTCGGTCCTGGCCGCCGACCCCGCCGACAGCGCGGCCCTGGTCTGCGGCGACGTCACCCTGGGCGACGACAAGGGTCTGGACGACGTCCTGGCCTTCGCCAAGGCCCACGACGTCGTCACCTTCGACCACGAGCACGTGCCCGAGCCGGTCCTGCGGGCCGTGGAGGAGGCGGGCGGGCTGCTGCGGCCCGGCCGCGACGCCCTCCGGTTCGCGCAGGACAAGCTGCGTATGCGCACCCGCATGGCGGAGCTGGGCGCGCCCTGCCCGCGCTGGCGGGCGGTGACCACCCTGGAGCACGTCACCGGGTTCGCCGAGGGCACCGGGGACGGTGCCTCCGGCGGGGCGGGAGCCCGGAACGGCGGCACCGGCTGGCCGGTCGTGTTGAAGGCCGCGCGCGGCGGCTACGACGGCAAGGGCGTGTGGGTCGTGGACGGCCCCGAGGAGGCCCGGGAGGTCGTCGACCGCGCCGCCGCCGAGGACGTCCACCTGCTCGTGGAGGAGAAGGTGGACTTCTCCCGCGAGCTGGCCGTGCAGGTGGCCCGCTCCCCGCACGGGCAGGTCGCCGTCTACCCGGTCGTGGAGACCGTCCAGCGCGGCGGTATCTGCCACGAGGTGATCGCTCCCGCTCCGGGGCTCGACGAGGACCGGGCCCTGCGCGCCCAGAAGCTGGCGATCGAGATCGCGCACGCCCTGGACGTCACCGGGGTGCTCGCGGTGGAGCTGTTCGAGACCGCTGACGACGTCGTCGTCAACGAGCTGGCCATGCGCCCGCACAACTCCGGGCACTGGAGCATCGAGGGCGCCCGCACCTCCCAGTTCGAGCAGCACCTGCGCGCGGTCCTGAACCTGCCCCTGGGTTCGCCGCGCACCAACGCCCCCTACACCGTCATGGCCAACCTGCTGGGCGGCGAGGACCCGGAGGTGTACCGCCGCTACCTGCACGTGATGGCCAAGGACCCCGAGGTGAAGGTGCACTTCTACGGCAAGGACGTGCGTCCGGGCCGCAAGATCGGGCACGTCACCGTGATGGGCGACGACTACGAGGACCTGCTGGAGCGCGCCCGCGACGCCGCTTCCTACCTGCGAGGAGACCAGAAGTGACCGACAGCAAGCCCGTGGTGGGCATCGTGATGGGCTCCGACTCCGACTGGCCGGTGATGCGCGAGGCCGCCGAGGCGCTCTCGGAGTTCGGCGTGCCCTTCGAGGCCGACGTGGTCTCGGCGCACCGGATGCCGCACGAGATGATCTCCTACGGGGCGGAGGCGGCCGGTCGCGGGTTGAAGGCGATCATCGCCGGTGCGGGTGGCGCCGCCCACCTGCCGGGCATGTTGGCCTCGGTGACCACGCTGCCGGTGATCGGCGTCCCGGTGCCGCTCAAGTACCTGGACGGCATGGACTCGCTGCTGTCCATCGTGCAGATGCCCGCCGGGGTGCCGGTGGCGACGGTGGCGGTGGGAGCGGCGCGCAACGCCGGTCTGCTGGCCGTGCGGCAGCTGGCCGCGCACGACCCGGAGCTGGCCGAGCGCATGGCGACGTTCCAGGAGCAGCTGAAGGAGCAGGCGCACGCCAAGGGGGAGCGGCTGCGCCGCGAGGTGGCCGACGGCGGCCGGACGATGGGCTTCGGCCTGTAGGGGCCCCGGGGCCCGGTCCCCCGTTCCCCGGAGCAGTGGGCCCCGAAGGTCCCGCCGTCCCGTGGGGCCCCGGGGCGCGGGCCCTGGTGGCGCGGGGCCCGGCCTCACTCCTCGGGCAGGAGGGCGCGCAGCCCGGCCATCGCCTGGTCGACCGTGGGCAGCGACTCGGGGTCGACCAGGTACTGGAGCACGTACCCGGTGACCGTGTTGTAGACCATCGACCCCAGGCCCGCGACGGTGCCGGGGTCGACCTCCTCGGGGGGCACACCCAGGACGAGGGCGCTGAACTCCCGGCGGGCCTCGGCCACGCCCTCGGCGAGCTGGGCCCGCATGGTGGCGTCGAACTGGGCCTGTCCGAAGACCTGCACGCTGGAGACCATGAGGTCGCGGTGGGCGGGGAGGGTCTCGAACAGCGTGCTGACGATCAGGCGGGCCCGGTCCTTGGCGGTCTCCGGCCGCGCCCTCGTGATGGCGGCCTCGAAGACGTCGCCCCACTCGCCGGTGGCTTCGAGGACGGCGGTGTTCATGAGCTGGTCCTTGGACCCGAAGTGGTATCCGATGGACGCCAGGTGCGCACCGGAGGCGGCGGCGATGTCGCGGGCGGTGGTCTTGGCGTAGCCCTTCTCCGCCAGGCACTTCTTCGCGCCCGCCAGCAGGTCCTCACGTTGGCTCATGCCCCGACCCTAGCACTTTTGACGTACGTACATATTGACGGCCGATTTGAACGCACGTACGATCAGTCGCCATGACCACCCTTCCCACCAACACACGCGCCACCCGCCGCACCTGGGCCGGGCTCGCGCTGCTCCTCGTCCCCGCGCTCCTGGTCTCCATGGACCTCTCGGTGCTCTTCGTCGCCGCACCCGCCATCGCCCGCGACCTCGACCCCACCGGAACCCAGTGGCTGTGGATGATGGACGTCTACGGGTTCGTCCTGGCCGGGCTGCTCATCACGATGGGGGCGCTCGGTGACCGGATCGGCCGCAGGCGGCTCCTGCTCTGCGGGGCCGTCGCCTTCGGCGCGGCCTCGGCCCTCCTGGCCCTGGCACCCACCCCCGAACTGTTCGTCCTCGGGCGCGCCCTGCTCGGCGTCGGCGGCGCCACCCTCGCCCCGTCCACGTTCTCGCTGATCCGCGCCATGTTCGCCGACCCCGCGCAGCGCCGGGCCGCCATCGGACTGTGGACCGTCGCGTTCACCGGGGGCGCCGTCGTCGGCCCGATCATCGGCGGGGTGCTGCTGGAGTTCTTCCCCTGGGGGTCGGTCTTCCTGATCAACCTGCCGTTCATGGCACTGCTGCTCGCGGCCGCGCCGTTCCTGCTCCCGGAGTCGCGCGAGCCCTCGCGCACCGCGTTCGACCTGGCCGGGGCGGCCACCTCCCTGATCGCGATCCTCGTCCTGGTGCACGCGGCCAAGCGCGTGGTCGCCCACGGACCCGACCTCACCGTCCTGGTCGCGCTCGTCGTCGGACTGCTGGCCCTGGCGGCCTTCGTCACCCGTCAGCGCCGGGCCCTCGACCCACTCGTCGACCTCTCCCTGTTCGCCCGTCCCGCCTTCACCGCCTCGGTGACCGGTAACGCGGTGGTCTCCTTCGCCGCGGCCGGGCTCGGCGTGCTGACCTTCACCTACCTCCAGGTCGTGCACGGGCTCAGCCCCCTGATGGCGGCCCTGTACGCCCTGCCGACCATCCTCGGCGCCGTGGCGGGGGCCACCGCCGCCGGGCTGCTCGCTGAGCGGGTGCGCCCCGCCGTGCTCATGGGCGCGGGGCTGGCCGTCGGCGCGGGCGGCTTCACCATCGTCGGGCTCAGCGACGGCGTCGTCGCCTTCCTCGCCGGGTACGTCGTGGTGACCCTCGGGGTGGGGATGGTGGGCACTCTGGCGAACACGCTGGTCATGGCCACCGCCCCGCCCGAGCGGGCCGGATCGGCGGCGGGCGTGTCCGAGACCAGCACGGAACTGGGCGCGGCGCTGGGCATCGCCACCCTGGGCACGATCGCCACATCGGTCTACCAGGCCGGGATGGGCGGGGTCCCCGGGGCGGACGGTGCCGCCGGGGAGACCGTCGCGGGCGCGGCGGAGGTCGCCGGAGCGCTGCCCGACGACGAGGCCGGGGCACTCCTCGGCGCCGCCTTCGACGCCTTCTCCTCGGGCGTCACCGCCGCCGCTCTCACCGGGGCCGCCGTGATGGCGGCGGTGACGCTCCTGACGCTGGTCGCGCTCCGGCGTCTGCCCGCAGGAACCGAGGCGACCGGGCACGACGCCGCCCGGACCTGAACCGACCGCCGCCCGGATCGGGGAGAGCTCGTTCGGAGCGGGTAGGAGGACCGGTCCGGGCCTCGTGGGCCCGTCGGTGGCCTCCGGAGGCGTCGTACCCGTGTGGAAGGATGTCCGGGAGTCGGAGAGAGTCGGTCGGCACGGCCGCGCCAGGCGCACTCCGGCCCCCACACGATGCCAAGACCGAACACGGGCGGCTCACCCATGCGCATGGAACCGGAGAAACAGGACGTCGTGCTTCGGGAGACCGGTCGCGCCGTGGTGGACCGCCTCCCCCACGGTTGGCACGAGATCGTCGTCGACTTCCACGCCTGTCACCGGGTGAGCGTGTCCACCGTCGTCGTGACGGGTGGGGATGGGGCGGTCACGTACCCAGACCTCCCGGGCTCCGCGGTCTCGTCCCTGCGTGAACTGCGGGAGGGGATGTACCGGGAGGGGACCGGAACCTGGTTCGGCCTCCGGTACGTGATCACCCACGACCGTCGATTCCACGTGGACTACGCGTACGACGCCGAGCCTGACTTCGGGTTCGAGCTCGCCCTCGGTGACTACTGGAGGGACGCGGAACGGTTCCCCCGGAACCCGGAGCGGGTTCCCGAGTGGCTTCGGGAGAAGCTGCGCCGCTACGAAGCGGGGGAGGCGTGACCCCTCCGGGTGCTCCGGCCCCCGCACCGAGATACCCGGCCCGGAACGGTCGCCGAACCGGCCCGGGTCGGCCGCCCGTGTCGTCATCGTCGACGTTTCCCTTGCAGACCCAACGGAAGGTCACAGCCGTGAACAGCTCCCCCGTCGACCCTGACGACACCCTCGACCCCGTACAACAGCGCGAACTCGTCGACGGCGTCGTGCGCGCGCTGGTCGGCGCGTGCCCTCCGGGGTGGTCCGAGATCACGTTCGAGGTGACCTCCCTGGCCCGGCTCACGACGATCGGCAACCGGGTCACCCGGGACGGGGCCCCTCCGGCCAGGGAGACCTTTCCCCACAGCGTGAACGGTGACGTGATCCGTCTGCGCCGGGGAATGTACCGGGAGGGGGTCGGTACCTGGTTCTCCCTGCGCCTGCACGTCCTCCCTCCCGGCAGGTTCAGGATCGACTTCGACTACGACCGGAGGCCCGGCGGTACCCTCCCACCGGGCCCGCAGGAGTTCGCGGAGGATCTCAGGACGTTTCCCCGGACCCCGGAACACGTCCCCGCCTGGCTTCGGGAGGAACTCGCCCGGGCCTACGAGGAGTAGGAGGCCGGGGCGCTCGGCACGGGGTGCGGGGCGGGCCCGTCCCGAGAGCCCCGGCCGTCGGTCAGCTCATGGAGCGGCGGAGCCGGTCGCGGCCCCACAGGTGGGCGAGGAGGTGGTCCCAGTCGCCAGCCTCGTGCAGGCCGGTGGCGGAGGCGACCCAGTACGACTGGGTGGACTCACCGAAGTAGATGACCAGGTCCCGGTGCCGCTGCTGGAGGAGCGCGGCGCGGGCGTGCTCGGCGGTGAACTCCGCCCGGTGGCCGCCCAGACGTGGCAGGTGCTGCGCCCGGCAGGAGCGGCAGGAACGGTGCTCGCAGGAGGGGCAGGCGGCACCGGAGACCCGGTTTCCCCGTACGGCCGGGGTGATGGAGATAGGATTCATCGTTGATCCTGCTTTCTTGCTTTCGCGAGTCTGGAATTCAGGGATCGTGTTGGGGGCTCAGAGGGCGTTGGCGCGCCTTCTGAGCCCTTTCGCGTGCACGGGGTTCGCTAGAGCGAGTTCCAGCGGCTTTCGCTCAGGTCGTAGGCGAGGAAGAACCAGACGCCCCGGTAGTGCGGGCGGCCGTTGTCGCCCCACCGGGTGGACAGGGCGTCGATCATGGCCAGTCCGCGCCCGGCCTCGGCGTTGGGGTCCAGCCCGCCCGGGTCCGCCGCGAGGTACTCGCGCTCACGCGAACTGAAGGGGCGGTCGCGCACGCCGTCATCGCGGCAGAGGAGGCGCAGTCCGTCGCGGCGGCGTTCACAGAGCAGCGAGTAGGAGTTGCCGGGCAGGCCGGACCGGGAGTGCTTGAGGGCGTTGCTGGCCAGTTCGCCGCCCATCAGGGTGAAGAGGTAGCGGTAGTCGGCGCTCCGCTCCGCCGCGCAGGTGTCCAGGAACGCCCGGACCAGGGGGAGGAAGACGCCGGAGGGGCCGAAGTCGTACCGGCGGACCTTGTAGGAGCACTCGGCCTGGCCGTTGAAGTAGTGCCGGTAGGCGGGCGGGACCAGCTCGTTGAGGGCGATGGTCACCTGGGCCATCGGGGGTACGGGGGCGAGCACGGGCATGACGAACACACTCCTTGGCATGGCGAAGCACGAACAGGGGTTGGGGAAGGTCGCCCGTTGGAAGTTTCATGAATGCATGACGCGCGGAACGGGCTCGACATAGCCTTCGGCTCGTGGATCAGGAAGTGAGCCTCCAGTTAGATTCCATCCTAGAATGAGATTCCCGTGAGTCAAGCGGTTCTTGCAAGACTCCCGTTATGTCCGATGAGGGGTCCCAAATGACACAGAAGAGCCCGAACATCCGTCGACGCCGACTCGGTCACGTATTGCGTGGCCTACGGGAAGAAGCCGGGCTCACACTCGACGCGGCGGCCAAGGGGGCCGGGGTCCCCCGCTCCACACTGGGGCGCATGGAGACCGCTGAGGCTCGTCGTCTGCGCAACTCGGACCTGAACGCTCTCGCGGACTTCTACCAGGTCAGCTCGGAGACACGCGAGGGAATGCACGGCCTGGCCCGTGAGGCGAAGGAACGCGGCTGGTGGTCCAAGTACAAGGATGTCTTCGGTGAGCGCGCCCTCCCCGACTGGGAAGCCGAGGCCACGGCTATCCGAACCTTCGAACCCCAGCTCATCCCGGGGCTCTTCCAGACTCCGCGCTACGCGGCGGCGATCTTCCGTGGCGGTCGTGTCACGGCGGACGAGAACATCGAGCGCCTGGTCGAGGCCAGGGTGAACCGCCAGCAGATCCTCAACCGCATTCACCCGCCCCGTATGACGGCGGTCATCGACGAGGCAGCGCTCCACCGCCTCGTCGGCGGCCGGGAGGTGATGAAGGAACAGCTGGTGCACCTGAGCCATCTCGCAGTTCGGCACAACATCGACGTCCAGGTCCTCCCCTATGCGGCTGGTGAGCACCTGGGGATGGAAGGAGCCTTCACCATTCTGGAGTTCTCCGAGCCTCGGGACACTCCCATCGTGTTCGTGGAGACAGCGACGACGGGACTCGCCCTCGAAACTCCCGAGGAGCTTGACGCGTATAACCTTGCTTTCAGCAACGTCCAGGGAGTGGCGCTTTCCACGTCCCTGTCCGCCACGTTCATCGACGAAGCCGTCACAGCTCTGGAGAGGCAGACATGAGTCACCGGCTTGAGTTCCGTAAGAGCAGTTACAGCGGCCGGGGCCAGAACTGTGTGGAGGTCGCGCACCTGCCCTCTGACTTCCGGAAGAGCACGCACAGTGCCCAGGACCAGGACTGTGTGGAGGTGGGGTCGTTGCCGTGTGGTGCGGCGATGCGGGACTCCAAGCACCCGGATGCTGGTCACCTGCCCTTCCCCGGGGCTGAGTGGACCTCGTTCCTCTCGACCGCGCTCGGGTAGCGGGTCCGGAAGCCCCTCACGAGTCGAAGCGTCGGCAGAAGGCGGTAGCTGATGATCCTGGAGTTCCGTAAGAGCACCTACAGCGCGCAGGGCCAGAACTGCGTGGAAGTCGCTTGCATCCCCACGACATTCCGGAAGAGCACGCACAGTGCCCAGGGGCAAGAGTGCGTCGAGGTCGCGCACCTGCCCCCTGACTTCCGGAAGAGCACGCACAGCGGCCGGGGCCAGGACTGTGTGGAGGTGGGGTCGTTGCCGTGTGGTGCGGCGATGCGGGACTCCAAGCATCCGGACGCCGGTCACCTGCCCTTCCCCAAGGTCGAATGGACGTCCTTCCTCACCACCGCCCTCCGGTAGCGGGCCGCAGCACCCTCCGACACGCCGAAGCCCCGCGGCGACGATCCTCCGTCGCCGCGGGGCTTCCGCGTACGCCCCCCCGAACTCCGGGACGGCGGGGCCTCAGCGCAGGGTGGCGGTGAGCGTGATGGTCGTGCCCTTGAGCGCCTGGCTGACCGGGCAGTTGGCCTTGGCGTCCTCGGCGATCCGCTGGAAGTCCGCCTCGGAGATCCCCGGGATGTCGGCCTCCATGTCGAGGTGGATGCCGGTGATCCCCTCACCCGGCTGGAAGGTCACCGACGCCTTGGTGTCCACGCTGCGCGGCGGGGTGTCCTCACCCGCGAGGGCGTGGGAGAACGCCATCGAGTAGCAGGTGGCGTGCGCGGCGCCGATGAGTTCCTCCGGGCTGGTGCGCCCGTCGGGGTCGTTGGCCCGGGACGCCCACGTGACGTCGAAGGTGCCGAGCCCGGAGGAGTCCAGGGACACCTGTCCCGCCCCGTCCAGGAGCGCCCCCTCCCAGTGCGCGGTCGCGTTGCGTGTGGTCGCCATGAGCATGCTCCTCGTGTGTGTCGGTCGATCGGTCGATGCCAGCCTCGCAGCCCCGGGGGCGTTCGCGGTGCCACGACGCCCCGGAACCCGGAGGGCGACGGGCGGGCGGAATGATCCGGGAAGCGGGCGCTAGGCGTTCAGCCCGTACCCCTCGGCGGGGACGCACTCCTCGGCGGGGCGCCGCTCCAGATAGCCCCACTCCGGTACGTCGTGCCCTTTCCTCGAACGGCCGGGTGCGGATTCTCCGCCCGAAGGCGGGGGCTACGATCTGGAGACGCGACAACGGTCACCATCGCGTCCGAAGAACCCGAGAGGCCGAAGGAGGGGGCCCACTGAGCCTTTTCGCTCTCGCGTGCTGGGGATACGACTCCGCTCTCGTCGATCCCGACTTCCGGTTCGAGGTGGAGTCCGGGTACCTGCCGAAACACATCCTGGAGCGTGACTGGGTCGGTGCGTTTCCCCTCTAGGCGATGCGGTGGCCCGCTCGAGACCTCTCCCCGGGGTCGAGCCGGATCGGGTCGCGCCCCCGTCATGACTCATGGGACGCCCGTGCGAAGACCGTCGACCGGACCCGGTCGGGGGGAGCACCGCCTTCGCGGGAGCGCGGTGCGCGGAGAATCAGGAGGTACGCGCTATCGAGGCCGAACACTACTACCAGAGAGCACAGGAACAGCTGGCCCTGGACCGGGAAGCGGCCCTGCCGGAGACACGGCGGGCCTGGGAGCGGGCGATGCTGGCTTCCTACGCCGGGGTGCGCCGTGTGGCCGACGCGATCGGTTCGGACTACGACGTCCTGCCGGACGCCCGGGTGAGGTTGAGGGGCCCCGCACCCGACGGCTCCGAAACCCTTCCCGAGGACTGGTCGAGGGCCTTCTACCTCACCATGGTCCTGCGGGACCGGGCCCGGTGCCGGGACCTGTGCGACATCCCCCCCGGAATCGTCGCGCACGTGGCCCGGGACGGCACCCCACGCGGCAGCGTACGCACCCGGAACTGGATCGACTCCCTCCAGTCCTACGTCCTCGACCTGCCCGGTCTCGTCCAATCCCTGGAGTTCCTCATCGGGACCCCTTGGGGAGACGACCCCCTGCTGAGGCGGCACGACCATGCGGGCAACCTGCTCTCGGTCATGCGCCTGCTGTTCGAGTTGGAGTGCTACGACCCCGAAGGTGTGGAAGAGCACCTGGTGCGGGCGCTGACCGAATTCACGGACTTCCGGGAGAAGCGCCGCGCGGGCGACCCCGGTGCGCGTGTTCCCGAGTTCCCGTTGGAGTTGATGGCTCTTGCCTGTCGGGCCCGGGACATGGATCAGTGGGACGAGGACTTCACGTTCTCTGTGCGTTCGCCGCTGCTTCCTGACGGGATGCTGAGCGACACCTGGAATCCTTCCCGCTGAGAGTCAGGGCGATCGTGGGGTGTGGCGTCGAACGCCTGCTCGTGGACCTTCGCGTGGAGATGTGCCAGGAGGACGTGGGCGCGTGGTCCGGCTCCTGGTCGTCGATCACGCCGGTTCCGACCCGTCGGACCGGAACCGACAGTGGCAGGCCCAGGAAATCCGGTGGGACCCCTGTCCGACGGCCAATGCCCCCGGCGGATGTCGGCGCATCGAGCAGTAGGGTGCTCGGGTGGAATCCTCAGAGCAACAGCGGAAACTCGTGGATATCGGAAGGCTCGTCCTGGCGGAGGCGCCAGAGGGGTGGAAGCGAATCGAGGTGATCTTCTCCTGCCTCTCCGAGCTGTCGGCCGCCTCCGTGGTGATCGTGACCGAAGACGGCGAGAGGACAACGGGTGAACTGTCCCTCCAGGCGAGTGGGGAGCTTCGCGATCTCAGAGATCTCATGCACGAACCCACAAGGGGAACCTGGTTCTCGTTGCACTACACCATCACTCGACCGGGAAGCTTTCACGTCGATTTCAACTATGACGACGAGCCCCCCTTCCCCTACCCTCTGGACCCCGAACGCTTCGCGAATGACTATTTCCGGTTCCCCAGGGAGAGGGAACACATTCCCTCCTGGCTCTTCGCCAAGTTCAGGGAGGTCAAGAACAGAGACCAGGTGACTGGCGAACCGGATCAGCGTCGACGGTGACCGATCAGCCACCGTCGACGGGTCGTTCAGTGTGGATAGGTCCTAGGCGTTCAGCTCGTACCCCTCGGCGGGGACGCACTCCTCGGCGGGGCGCTGCTCCAGGTAGCCCCACTCCAGCAGGTCGTTGACGGGCACGTTCCCATCTCCCTCGGCCTCCGGCACCTCCTCGGCGGGCACCAACAGTTGCTCGCCGCCGCCGGGCTGCTCGAAGTGCGGGGCGATCGGACCCACCCAGGCGTGGACCGGCTCGGTCACCTCGTAGCAGTTGTAGTTGTGCTCGGGCCCGTCCGGCCAGGTGTTGAGCGAGTTCGGCGGCAGCGCCCGCTGGGAGTAGGGCGCGCCCGCCGGGGCGAGGAACGACCCCCACGGGGAGCCGAACCGGTCCAGCATCCACCCGGAGGGCAGCTCCTGGAGCTCCTTCAACGGCTGGCCGTCGACGACCACGAACCCGTCGTGCTCGGGGTAGTCCCAGCTGCCGTCGACCGTCCACCAGCGGTCCAGGAACTCGACCGGCGACAGCCCCCCGAGCCGGTCGTACTCCTCCACCAGTTCTCCCACGGGGCCGTCCTCGGGCAGCTCGGACGGGCCCAGGCGGCTGTCGCCGCACAGGTAGCGGTCCAGGTCGTCGGCGCTGGGCGGCGGTGACAGCACCGGACACCCCGACACCTCGGCGGCGGCGGGCGAGGCGGCGGTCATGGCCAGGGCGAGGGCCGCACCGACCAGCAGGGGGAACTTCGACATCGGACTCCGTTCGACCGGACCCCCGGGCGACACCAAGGGTCACTGGAAAACTACGGAACGAAGTCAACCATGGGCGGCCCCCACACGACGAACGGCCGCACCCCGGAGGGAGCGGCCGTTCGACGACGAGAAGCAGGGGGTTACTGGCGGCCCAGCGCCCGGTAGGTCCAGCCGGAGGCGCGCCAGTAGGTCGGGTCCAGGGCGTTGCGCCCGTCCACGATCCGCTTCTGCGCCACAACCGAGGCCAGCTCCTCCGGGTTGGCCTCCCGGAACTCCGGCCACTCGGTGAGCAGCAGCACCACGTCGGCGCCCTGCGCGGCCTCCAGCATCGAGTCCGCGTAGTTCAGCTGTGGGTGTGCCTCACGTGCCCGCTCCAGGGCGGCCGGGTCGTACACCGTCACGCGCGCCCCCAGGGACGCGATCGTGGAGGCCACGTCCAGAGCGGGGGAGTCGCGGATGTCGTCCGAGTTCGGCTTGAACGCCGCACCCAGCACCGTCACGGTGCGACCGGCGAAGTTCCCGCCGATCAGCTGGCGGGCGATGTCGATCGTGCGCGCCCGGCGGCGCTGGTTGATCGCGTCCACCTCGCGCAGGAACGACAGCGCGGGCTCCACACCCAGCTCGTCGGCGCGGGCCATGAACGCGCGGATGTCCTTGGGCAGGCAACCGCCGCCGAAGCCCAGACCGGGCCCGAGGAACTTGCCGCCGATCCGGTCGTCGTAGGACAGGGCCTCGGCCAGCTGGATGACGTCGGCGCCCGCGACCTCCGACACCTCCGCCATCGCGTTGATGAAGGAGATCTTGGTGGCCAGGAACGCGTTGGCCGACACCTTGACCAGCTCGGCGGTCTGGAGGTCGGTCACCAGGAACGGGGTGCCGTCGTCCACCTGCCGCTGCCAGAGCGCGCGCACCGCCTTCTCCACGCGCGGGGAGTCGGTGCCGATCACGATCCGGTTGGGGCGCAGCGTGTCCTCCACGCCGAAGCCCTCACGCAGGAACTCCGGGCTCCAGCCCAGCTCCGCCTCGGCGCCGACCGGCGCGAGCGCGGACAGCCGGGCGGCCAGGGTGGCGGCGGTGCCCACCGGCACGGTGGAGCGGCCCACGACCACGGTCGGCCGGGTCAGGTGCGGGGCCAGCTGGTCCACGGCCGAGTTCACGTAGCGCAGGTCGGCGGCGCCGGAGTCGTCGCGCTGCGGGGTGCCCACGCAGATCAGGTGCAGGTCGGCGAACTCGGCGACCTCGGCGACGTCAGTGGTGAACCGCAGCCGCCCCGTCTCGAGGTTGGCGGTCAGCAGCTCGTCGAGACCGGGCTCGAAGAAGGGCACCCTGCCGGAGCGGAGCGTGCTGATCTTGGCCTCGTCGACGTCGAGGCCGATGACCTCGAAGCCCATCTCGGCCAGACAGGCGGCCGTGGTGGCGCCCAGGTAGCCGGTTCCGATGACGGAGACCCGCATACGTTCCGCTTCGACCACTGGTGTTCCTTCCTCGCTTCCGCACGCGCCTCGTCTGCTGGTTATGCCCGCTCGTGGCGGCCCACATCCCGCATGAGGGCAGAAAACGGACATGGTTCGGCCGACGGGTAGTCCGTGGGGGGACGGTGCATCACCCTACGCGTCGGGGTCTGGCGCGTGACCGAACAACACGTGAACAGTCAGGCGGTCAGGTTACCGGCGCGTGGGAGGGCGTTCGCACCGGGGGAGGAGTGTGCGCAAACGCGCGAACCCGCACGGGTCGGGCGGGCTAGTAGCGTCCGTCGTCGAACGAGTGCCCGTGACCGGGTTCGTCGTCCACCGGGGTCCACACCGCGCCGGTCTCACCGCGACGGAACGGTGTCGTGGTCTTGTTCGGATCGTCACGTCCGCGCACGGGCGAGGAGGGCGGCGGCACGTCCGGCACGGTGTCGCCCACCGGCCCGCCGTCGTTCCAGACGCGGTCCGGGTCGACCAGCGTCACCGACCCGCCGTCGAACGCGGGGTCCGGCGCGGCGCCGCCGCGCCGGAAGTCCTCCCTGCTGTGGCTGGCCACCACACGCTCGCGGGAGGGGAGGCCGCCCGTCGGGCCGAGGTCGTGGGCGGCGCGCCACCGGGTCGGCAGGGTCGCGGAGACCAGCAGCAGCACGCCCAGGGGCAGTCCCACACCGAGCCCCGCGTCGTTGGGGTAGAGGAAGCTCTCCTCGTTGAGCCAGTACAGGGCGGGGCCCACCGTGGCGGGGGCGACCACCGGCCACAGGCACAGCGACGCCAGGAGGAGACCGCTGGACCCGGCGGCGAGCGGCGAGAGCCGTGAGGCCACCAGGTACGCGCCGACGACCCCCACCGCGCACAGCACCACCACGGAACAGACGGTGGCGAAGCCCACGTCTCCACGGATCAGCTCGGGCAGGGTCTGGGCCGACCACGCCACCGCCACCCAGAGGACGGGGGCGAGGGCGATTCCGGCGAGCAGTCCGACCAGGTGGCGGAGCACGTGTCCCTTCCTTCGCGGGGTCTACCCGCAGATGTTGTCCTTCGCGGTCGTGGTGGCCGGTTCGGCGCCGGTGGAGGGCGACTCCTCCGGTTCCGTCGCGGTCGCCTCGACCCGGGGGGCCTCGAACGTCGTGTAGTCGAATCCGATCACGACCTGGAGGTCGTCGTCCAGGGTGGGGTCCTCCACCGTGCGCGCACCGGGCAGGGTCGTCGCCAGGTACTCGGCGTCGCGCTCCCGGCCGGGACCGAAGCGGACCTCCGTGGTGGGCACGTCGCGGCTGCTCCAGTTCTCGGCCACGTCCGTGACGTCGAAGCCGGCCGTCTCCAGCTGGGAGTCGAGCTGCGCGCCCAGCCCCGGGGTGGCGGTGCCGTTGAACACCCGCAGGCTGACCTCGGAGGGCGTCGGCTCCGCGTCGTCACCGGACTCCTCCTCGGGCTTCTCCTCGGGTTCCGTGAGCGGGCGGTCGGCGTTGATCGCCGCGAACATCTCGCGGGCGGCGGCCTCGTCCCACAGCAGGGCGACGTCGCCGCGCGGGGTCCAGTGGTCCATGTCGGCGATGGGCACCTGGGCGAAGGTGACGTTCTCCATGTCGACGTCGCGCATCTGGTACGCGAGGTCGTTGATGGTGCTGGTGTCCAGCCCCTCGTCCACCGTCACCGACGACAGCGCGCTGTCCAGGAACGCGGTGAGCTTGCGCGGGTCGGAGAGGGTCTCGGTGCTCATGGCCCGGTCGAGCATGGCCGACAGCACCTGCTGCTGGCGGTCGATGCGGTCGAGGTCGCCGCGCGCGGTGGCGCGGGTGCGGGCGAACGCCAGCGCCTCGGTGCCGTCCACCCGGTGCGTCCCGGCCTGCATGTCCAGGTGCGCCTTGGGGTCGTTGATCGCCTCGGGCAGGCACACGTCGATGCCGTCCAGGGCGTCGACCACGTCCACGAACCCGGTGAAGTCCACCTCGACGTAGTGGTCGATGCGCACGTCCGTGACCGACTCCACGGTCTGGACCGCCAGTTGCGGCCCCCCGTAGGCGTAGGCCGCGTTGATCTTGTCGTCGCCCTCGCCGGGGATGTCCACCCACAGGTCGCGGGGCAGGCCCACCACGGTGAGGTGGTCGCGTTCGTGGTTGAGCCGGACCAGCATCATGCTGTCCGAACGCTGCCCGGGGGTGGACCCCACACTGAGCGCGTTCTGGTCCTCCCGGCTCATCTCGTCCCGGCTGTCGGAACCGATGACGAGGAAGGTGAGGCCGCCGGTCTCCTCCGGGCGGTCGCCCTCGGCGAGCCCGCCGAACACGTCGAACCGGTTCAGCGCTCCCGACATCCAGCCGGTGATCGCCCACGAGGTGCCGGAGGCCAACAGCACCAGCACCGAGAGCACACTCATCAGCACCAGGCCGTTGCGGTGGCGCCGCACACGCGGGTGCGGCACAGTGAACCGTCCCGACCTGGCAGAACGTCGCCCGCCGGGCGGCTGGGGCTGTGAACGCTCCCGTCGGAACTCGCCCGTCGCCCTCCGCCGTCCGGCGTCCTCGTCGCTCATCGACGTCCCCGTCCCACCCGTTCCACGGTGCCCTGGTATCCGGTACCCGGGTATCTAGGTTGTCACCCGATCGGCCGAAGGGCGCGGGATGTCAGCCCTCGGCGTGTTGTTCGCCCCTTTGGGTGGGACGCCGAGATCGGCGGCCGGGTTCCCCGGCGCCCGCACGTCGCGTCACCCCTTCCCCCGGTCGGCGCGCGCACACCCGATCGGCCCGGATGTTCGGCGGGCCGGTGTGCAGTACCGTTGAGCGCGCGTCACCGTCGAGCGCGCCCGGGGCCCGCGCCCCGCCCTCACGGTGCCACGCAGTCCCGACAGTCTTGACCTTGGGAAGTGCCCGTGTCCTGGCCGCCTGTCTCCGTCGTCATGCCCGTACTGAACGAAGAGCGCCACCTCGCCGCAGCGGTGGAGCACGTCCTCGCCCAGGAGTACCCGGGCGAGCTGGAGGTCGTTCTGGGAGTGGGGCCGTCCTCGGACCGCACCCGCGAGGTCGCCGACGGCCTCGCCGCGGCCGACCCGCGCGTGAAGGTGGTGGACAACCCCACGGGGAAGACGCCCGCCGCGCTCAACGCCGCCATCGGCGCCTCCACCCACGACGTCGTGGCCCGGATCGACGGCCACGCCATGATGCCCTCCGACTACCTCCGGGTGGCGGTGGAGACCCTCCAGGAGACCGGCGCCGACAACGTCGGCGGCATCATGGCCGCCGAGGGCACCACCCCCTGGGAGCGCGCCGTGGCGGCCGCGATGACCTCCAAGGTGGGCGTGGGCAACGCGCGCTTCCACACCGGCGGCGAGGGCGGCCCCGCCGACACCGTCTACCTCGGTGTCTTCCGCCGCTCGGCGCTGGAACGGGTCGGCGGGTACGACGAGGCCTTCCTGCGCGCGCAGGACTGGGAGATGAACCACCGCATCCGCACCACCGGCGGGACCGTCTGGTTCCAGCCCCGTATGCGGGTGTCCTACCGTCCGCGCCGCAACGTCCGGCTGCTCGCCAAGCAGTACTTCCACTACGGCCGCTGGCGGCGCGTGGTCGCCCGCCAGCACCGGGGCACCATCAACCTCCGCTACCTGGCCCCGCCGGTGGCCGTGGCCGGAGTCGCCGCCGGTCTGGTCGGTGGCGTGTTCCTCTGGCCGCTGTGGCTGGTGCCCGCCGCCTACCTCGCCCTCATCACCGCCGCGTCGGCGCCCCTCACCCGGGGCCTGCCCGCGTCCTCGTGGCCGCTCATCCCGGTCGCGCTCGCCACCATGCACATGTCGTGGGGCACCGGCTTCATCACGAGCCCGCCCGGGCTCGGCGCGGACTCCCGCACCGCCCGCGCCAACAGCGGTACCGCGAGCGGCACCGGGGGCGCCTGACCCGTCAGACCGCCGCCAGCGGCCGTGGGGCGGACCGCCCCCACCCCCCACGGCCCGGCCCCTACGGCCACAAGTGGACGACGTCCGCCCTCGATCGGGGGCGGACGTTCTGCTAGGCAGGGGTCAGCAGGGCGGCAGCGAAGTGGAGAAGGTGGCAATGGACGAGTTGCGTGGAGACCAGGCGGCCTGGGTGTTCGACGGTGAGTCGGTCTCCATCCGGTACGAGACGAAGGGCTGGTTCAAGAGCCCTCTGCTCAAGCTCCTCGGGAGCCTGGAGGTACCGGTGTCGGCGATCCAGGACGTCGAGTTCCGTCCCGGAGCCGGACGCAAGAACGGCTGGGTGATGCAGCTGAGACTGCGCGAGCGCATGGACCCCTACCAGGCGGTCGGCGCGATGCTCGACGAGAAGGCCCAGCCCTTCCGGCTCACCGGTCCCGCCAAGACCGAGCTGGTCGCCGAGTACCTGGCCGATCAGATGCGCTTCGCCGCGAGCCAGGCCGGGGCACCCGACCCCGCGACCCCCACCCGGCTGGTCCCCACCCTTCCCCTGCACATCATGACCTGCGAGGGCACCGCGCGCCTGGAGGACGGCCGTCTCACCCTGGTCTGGTCGGGCACCTACGCGAGCAGCTACAAGAAGAAGAAGCAGCGCCGCGAGTACGACATCAAGGACATCACCGGCGTGGAGTGGGCGCCCCTCGACGACTGGGGCTGGGGGTTCGTCCGGTTCGTCACCAATCGAAGCTCCAAGGAGGCGTCGGCCAAGCCCAAGAACGACCTCAACCTGCTGCGCGCCGGCGAGGAGGGCAACGAGATCCACCAGGTCTTCCTGCTCGCCGCCGCCGTCACCGCCCACCGTTGGGCCCGGGGCGGGGCCGGGCGGCGCGCGCTGGGCTCGGGGGAGACCGCGCCGGAGGTCGACCCGGAGGCCGGACCGGAGGACGCCGAACCCGGATTCGACGACCCCGAATGGTGGAAGAACGCCGCCCGCAGCGCCATGGAGGCCGTGCGCGGCCCGAACCTCACGGTGAACCTCCCCGGGGTCGCCAACCCCTGGGGCGGCACGGACCAGGAGGCGGTCCCGGGGGAGGGCGCCGGGCCGCCGTTCCCGACCGGGGCGGCCCCGACGCCGGAGACCGGGGCCCCCGCCCCGACGAGCGCCGGGGGAGACGCGCGGGAGCCGGGGGGCACCGACACCACCTGGATCTTCGAGCAGATCGAACGCCTGGGAGACCTGCACGCCAAGGGCCTGCTCACCGACGAGGAGTTCAGCGAGAAGAAGGCCGAACTCCTCGGCCGCATCTGAGTACTCCGGGTGGCAGCGGGGCGGCCGGGGCGGTGGCGCCGGTACCGGGCGCTATCCCCCGGACGGCCCGTCCGCGGACGGGCGCAGCGCGGCCACCGCCCCGGGGACGTCGTCCACCACCACCGCGTCCATCCCGGCGGCCGCGAACCGCGCCGCGTCCGCCGGGTCCGGGCACCAGGAGATCATCTCCAGCCCGGCCCGGTGCGCCGTCTCCACCGTGTACTCCAACGGGCGTCGCCCCGCACGCGGAGCCGCGTCGTCCGCCACGCCCAGGGCGCGGGCGTCCAGCGCGACGATCGGGCAGCCCAGGCCCACGGCGCCCGGGATCGCGGTGTCCGCCGGGTTGCGCACGAACGGCATCCACGCCGTCGCCACCCCCGGAGCGCCCTCACGCACCCCCGCCAGTAGCCCGGGGTCGAACGAGCACACGAACACCCTGCGACGCGCGGCCTCCCGGCGCAGGAACGGCAGCACCAGGGAGAGCGTCCGCCGCGAGGGCGCGTCCACCCCGTCCTCCATCACCGTCTTCACGTCCACGTCCAGCCCCAGGTCGGACGGGATGGCGGCCAGCCCCTCCTCGAGACCGGCCAGGCCCTGCGCCCGGCACTGCGCCTCTGTGAGGTCCACGACCGCCCGACCGTCGTCCAGCGCGGCGTTGTGGAACAGCACCAACCGGTCGTCGGCCGTGCGGCGCACGTCGATCTCGATCCAGTCCGCGCCGGTCCGGGCCGCCAGCTCGAACGAGGCGGGCGTGTTCTCCACGGCCCCCTCCACGACGCCCCGGCCCGCGCCCCGGTGACCGATCACCGCGGTCGCCTCGAACACCCGGCTCACGCGGCCCCCTCCGTCCCGGTGGCGCGGGACCGACGCAGCAGGGCCTCGGCGACCTCCACGTCTCCCGGGTTGGTGACCTTGACGTTCGACGCGTCGCCGGGCACGATCCGCACCCCCACCTCGGGCAGGTAGCGCAACACCACCCCGCAGTCGTCCGTGGCGACCAGCTCCGGGTCGGCCATCGCCCGTTCGTAGGCGCGTCGGGCCACACCCAGCCGGAACCCCTGCGGCGTCTGCATCCGGCGCAGCCGGGAACGGTCCGGGGTCCGCAGGACCACCTCGCTCCCGTCGTCTCCGGACGCCACCTCGACCACCGTGTCGGCGCTCGGGACGGCCACCCCCACGGCACCGGCCGCACCGAGCGCCTCCACGCAGGCCGTGATCGTCTCCGGGCGCACCAGGGGGCGGGCGGCGTCGTGCAGCAGGACCAGGTCCGCGTCGTCCGCGTCCGCCAGCGCGGAGAGCGCCACGAACGAGGTGTCGGTCCGCGTGGCCCCGCCCGGCAGCACGCGGGACACCTTCGCGAACCCCGCGTCGGCCACGATCCGCTCGACCCTGGGCACGTACTCCTCCACCATCAGCACCACCACCTCGTCCACGGCGGGACAGGAGTCGAAGGCCGCGATCGAACGCTCGATGATGGGCCTCCCCTCCAGCTCCAGCAGCTGCTTGGGGGAGGAGGCGCCCATGCGGGAACCGACCCCTCCGGCCAGGACCGCGGCGATCACTCTGGGCCTGCGCTTCTCGTCCATGGATGCCAATCTGTGTTCCTGCGGGCCCGCGGTGTGACGCGGCCCGGGGGCGGTGCCCTCACGGAGGGTTCCTCGTCCGCGCCCGCCGACCCGCGTTCGTCGCGGTGGCGGGCGGGCCCACCCATGGTGCCCGAGGCGGGCGGGTGACTCGACCGGTGGCCGGATCGGCCGGACGCGGCACGTGGTTGGCACGGTCTGTCCCATGCAGCGGTAACCTATGGACGCCTGTCGGGCGTGCCCGGTCCATACCTCCTCTGATTCGGTCGTGGAGACGGGCAAGGCGCGCGACGTCCCCCGGTCGCCCGGATGCCCCCTCTTCCGGCCCGGTGAGGAACCGGCCGTGTCGACGGTCGGTGCGCGCAGGCGAGTTCGTAGACGCGACAGTCCGGCACATCGTGACCGGACGATCTCAAACCTTGGAGGTGGCGGTGGCGTCAAGGACGCTGGCCGTCTGGGAGAACCGGAAGGTCGTCGGCCTCCTGGTCCGGCGCGACCTGAAGGTCAAGTACCAGCAGTCCGTGCTGGGATACGCCTGGACGATGTTGGAACCCCTCGCACTGACGTTGGTGTACTTCTTCATCTTCGGTTACGTGCTCCAGGCCGACCGCGGTATCCCGGAGGACGCCAAGAGCCAGGGCGGCTACATCCTCTTCCTGGTCGCGGGCATCCTCCCCTGGACCACCTTCGGGGCGATCCTCAGCGAGGCCCCCCGCGCGATGATCACGCACTCGAAGCTGATCACCACGATGAAGGTCCCCCGTGAGATCTTCCCCATGGCCACGGTGGGCACCAAGTTCGTCGAGTACCTGCTGACCTGGCCGGTCCTGCTGGTCTTCGTCTTCGCCCTGGGCGGGCGTTTCAGCTGGGAGGGCATGTTCCTCTGGCTGCCCCTCGCCATCGTGCTGACCTTCATGTTCGGCCTGGGGGTGACCCTGTTCCTGTCCGCGGTCAACGTGTTGCTCCGTGACGTGGAACGACTCACGCGTATCCTGACCCGGATTCTGTTCTACGGGTCGGCGATCCTGTTCCCGGCCACGATGGTCCTGAGCTCGGGCGCCCCCGAATGGGCGAAGACGCTCTACCAGCTCAACCCGCTGATGGGTATCTTCCAAATGCACCGTACGGTGTGGTTCGCCGGATTCGAGGAACTCACGCCCAGTCCTCTCGCGTTGACCTCCGCGGTGGTCGGTTCGATCCTGATGCTCGTCATCGGGTACTGGACGTTCCGGCGCCTGGAGATGTCCGTACTGAAGGAGTTGTGATGGCGTCCACCTACGAGGCCGCGGTCGCGAGCGGTCCGGTCATCGAGGCCGAGGGCCTCGGTGTGAAGTTCGCCGTGAACCGCCGCCGCAAGCGCAGCCTCCGTGAGATGTTCATCCACGGCAACAAGCGCGACCCCAACGCCGAGGGCAACGAGTTCTGGCCGCTGCGCGGGGTGTCCTTCGAGATCGCCAAGGGCGACTGCGTGGGGATCGTCGGCAAGAACGGCACCGGCAAGTCAACCCTGCTCAAGATGATCGCCGGGGTGCTCCTGCCCGACGAGGGCAAGGTCAGCGTGCACGGCAAGGTGGCACCCCTGCTGGAGCTGCGCGCCGGGTTCAACGACAACCTGACCGGACGCGAGAACGTGTACCTGGTCGGTTCCCTGCACGGCATGAGCGAGAAGGAGATCGACGAGCGTTTCGACGACATCGTCGACTTCGCCGAGGTCAAGCCCAAGTTCATCGACACCCCGGTGCGCCACTACTCCAGCGGCATGAAGGTGCGGCTCGGCTTCGCGCTCATCTCGCAGCTGGAGCACCCCATCATGCTGGTGGACGAGGTGCTCGCGGTGGGCGACAAGGCCTTCAAGCGCAAGTGCTACGAGGCCATCGACCGCATGCTCGCCAACGAGCGCACCATGGTCCTGGTCTCGCACAACGAGAAGGACCTGCGCCGGTTCTGCAACCGGGGCCTGTACATCAAGGGCGGCGCGCTCGCCCTGGACACCGACATCGACGCCGCGCTGGCCGCCTACAACGAGGACACCAAGGCGGAGATCGAGGAGCGCAAGAAGAAGGACGCCGCGAAGAAGAAGCGCGCGGAGGCCGCGGAGAAGAAGGTGGAGGCGGAGGAGAAGGCCGCCGACCCCGCTCCGGACCAGCCCGAGGGCGGCGAGGGCAAGGACGGCGGACAGGCCGCCTGAACCAGGTCGCACACCCGCGAAAGGCGCATCTCGGACTGTTCCGGTGGTGCGCTCTTTCGTGTCCGTAACTGTCCGTAAAGCCCCCACGGGGGCGAAGAAGGGACGACCGCCGTCATACGCGTGTCAGTGGTTGATTGCGCACAGAGCGTGGGTGACGGTGACTCTCAGTTGAAACTGGGAGGGCACGGACATGACTGGCACGGTGGCGCGGGGAACCGCGCGCATGTTGGAGCGCAGGCACGTCACCCGATCGGGGGTGACCCGGATCAGCCTCGTGGTGACGGTCGGCGCGGCGGTCTGGTTCAGCCGGGCCGACCTCGTCGGCGCGGTGGCCGGGTCGGCCCTGCTCGGGCTGGCCCTGTGCTGCGACGCCGTGCGCTCCCGGATGCGCGCCCACCGCAGGGACGCCCTCACCGTCTGGACCGTGTCCATGGTGGCGCAGCTCCGCGAGTACGTGGTCTACGTGGGCCTCGCCTTCGGAGCGGCCGCCGCCGGGTTCGCCAGCGCGTGGGGGTGGGCCGCCGGGGCCCTGATCGCCCTGGCCCTGCGTGACGCGCTCCTGGTGGCCCGCTCGGCCCCCGTCGCGCCCGCACACCCGAAACGCCCCGCCCCGCCCTCCCAGCGGCGCCCTGAGGGCCTCCGGCTCCCCGAACCCCGGGTGCCGCGGCCGAGGGGTGAGGCCGGTGCGCCCGCCGAGACCGTCACGCGGACGCGCCCCGAGACCGGGGGCACGCGCCCCGGGGCGCCCGACGGCGGACCCGCCCCCGCCCCGTCCCTGGCCCACCTGGCCCGCAGGGTCATGGTGTTCGGCCAGCCCACGCGCTTCCTCGTGATCGCCGTCGCCACCATCGCCGTCGACGCCCGGATCGCCTTCCTCAGCCTCGTTGTGGGATGCGCGGTGGCGATCACCGGCGAGCTCGTCGACCCCTCCGCGCGGGAGGCCCGTCCATGAGCGGGGCCGAACACGAGACGCCCCGCACGGGGGCCGGGGAGGCCCGCGCGAGGTTCCGCCCCGCCGTCCCCGACCTGCGCCGCCTCCGTGATGACAGTCACATGGGCCTGCTGCTCGGACGGCTGGTGCCGGGACTGGCCCCGCCGCTGCTCACGGCGTTCGCCGGGGCCGTCGTCGTCCTGGTGCTCATCGCGGCGGACGGGGGACGGCCCACAGGCATTACCCTGTTCGCACCGGTCGCTGCCCTGCTACTGTCCGGTCTGGCCTCGGGCCACCCCCACGACGGACGGTACGACTGGCTCGTACCTCCGCTCCTGCGCGTCACCGAGTACAGCTTCCTGGCGGTCGTCGGGCTCGCGTCCGGTGTGCCCGGTCTCCTGGTGTTCGTACTCTTGGTGACGGTCGTCTGTCACCACCGCGACGACGTCGCACGTCCCTCGGTCGGTGTGAGCCGACCGGTGTGGGTACGGCGCGCCGCGCTCGGCTGGGACGGACGGATGCTCGTCGTCGCCGCGGGGGGCGCGTTGTCCGCCCCCACCGCCGCCTACGGCATACTCGCCGGATACCTGGCGGTCCTGCTCGTCCGCGAGGCCACGCGCACCTGGAGCGGCACACCGGTGTCCGACGTGCGTGTCGGCACCGAGACGGAAGACGGCGACGGCGCCGACGTCCTGGGGGATCACCCGATCACCCGCCAGGGAGACGGGGGCCAACCGGCCGCCGGAACGAACGGGGAGGCGTGAGCGCCTCCTCGCTACAAGGAGGAACACGCCCTCATGCTCGGAATGGTTCTCGCCGCAGGCGCGGGGCGCCGTCTGCGCCCCTACACCGACACCCTGCCCAAGGCCCTGGTGCCCGTCGACGGCGAGACGACCATCATGGACATCTCGCTGCGCAACCTGGCCGCCGCCGGGCTCACCGACGTGGTCGTCGTGGTCGGCTACCGCGCGGAGGCCGTGGAGCGGCGCAAGGAGGCGCTGGAGGAGCGCCACGGCGTCAAGCTCACCCTCAGCTACAACGACAAGGCCGAGGAGTGGAACAACGCCTACTCCCTGTGGACCGCGCGTGAGTTCTTCTCCGAGGGCGTCCTCCTCGTGAACGGCGACACCGTCCACCCCGTCAGTGTCGAGGAAACGCTACTCGCCGCCAGGGGTCCGGAACTGCTCCTCGCGGTGGACAACGTGAAAAACCTGGCCGACGAGGAGATGAAGGTGACCCTCGACGACGACGGTCACCTCAGCACCATCACCAAGCTCATGGACCCGGCCACCGCCGCCGGCGAGTACATCGGTGCCACCCTCATCGAGGGTTCGCTGGCCCCGCGTCTGGCCGACGCCCTCAAGGCCACCTGGGAGCGCGACCCCCAGCTGTACTACGAGGACGGCTACCAGGAGCTCGTCCGCCGTGGCGAGAAGATCTCCGTCGCCCCCATCGGCAAGGTCGACTGGGTCGAGGTCGACAACCACGACGACCTGGCCAAGGCGAGGGAGATCGCGTGCCACTACTAGCCCGAATGCTCCCCTCCCCGCTGGCGATCGACGTCCGCCGGGGAGCCATCGCCTCTCTGGGGTCGGTGCTGGCCGACCGCCGCATCGCCACCGAGGGCCGCATCGCCGTCGCCGTGGGCCCCGGTCAGGGCGCGCAGATCGCCGCTGACCTGGACCTGCCGCAGTGCGAGGTCTTCCAGGTCGAGGAAGGCACCGTCGACGCCGCCACCGAGCTGGGCAAGAAGCTCCGGTCCGGCGCCTACGAGGCCGTGGCCGGGATCGGTGGCGGCAAGACCATCGACGTCACCAAGTTCGCCGCGACCATGGCGGGTATCCCCATGGTGGCCGTGGCCACCAACCTGGCGCACGACGGCATCGCCTCCCCCGTCAGCTCCCTGGAGCACGAGGGCGGCAAGCCGTCGATCGGCGTCACCATGCCCATCGCCGTGGTGATCGACGTCGACTACGTCCAGGCGGCGCCCTCGCACCTGGTCCGGTCGGGCATCGGCGACGTGGTCAGCAACATCTCGGCCATCGAGGACTGGGAGCTGGCCGGGAAGCTGAACGACGAGCCGGTCGACAGCATGGCCGTCACCTTCGCCCGTGTCGCGGCCGAGGCGGTCCTGCACCGCCCCGACTCGATCGAGTCCGACGGGTTCCTCAAGGTCCTGGCGGAGGGACTGGTGCTCTCCGGCATGGCCATGGTGGTCGCCGGTTCCAGCCGTCCGGCCAGCGGTGCCTGCCACGAGATCCTGCACGCGGTCACGCAGCTCTACCCGGGTACCAGCAACCATGGCGAGCTGGCCGGTCTGGGCGCGCTGTACGCGTCCTTCCTGCGGGTGCGGCACCTGGACTGGCCACAGGCGCGCCTGGAGGAGATCCGGTCCTGCCTGCTCCGCCACGACCTGCCGATCGTCCCCGCGGACGTCGGTCTCGACCAGGCCTCGTTCGCGCGCGCGGTGGCCCACGCCCCGGGCACCCGCCCGGGCCGGTTCACCATCCTTGAACACCTGAACCTCTCCGAGGACGAGATCGGGCGGAGTGTCGCGGACTATGTCGAAGCCGTCGGTCGCTGAGGTCCGCGCGGGCGGCCAGCCCGCGGGGATCAAGGAGCGCGTCAACGAGGAGCACTGGGCGGGCCGCCTCTACATGAGGGACCTCTCCCCGTACCTGTCGACCGTCTTCGTGCGGCTCCGCGTGCCGCCGAACCCCATCACGTACCTGATGATGGTGTTCGGCGTGCTCGCCGGGGTGATCGTGGCCTTCGGCGGCCTGTGGTCGGCGATCCTCGCGGCCGTGTTCGTGCAGGTCTACCTGCTGTTGGACTGCTCCGACGGTGAGGTGGCCCGGTACACCGGCCGCACCAGCGTGGCCGGGATCTACCTGGACCGCATCGGGCACTACGTGTCCGAGGTGGCCCTGCTCGTCGGCCTGGGCATCCGCGCCCAGGGCGAGTTCGAGGCGGGTGGCTGGGTGATCCTGGGCATGGCCGCCGCGCTCGGTGTCGTCCTGATCAAGGCCGAGACCGACAACGTGGTGGTCGCCCGGGCCAAGGCGGGCCTGCCGGAGAAGATCACCGAGGAGGCCATGCGGCCGAAGTCCTCGGGGCTGAGCCTGGCCCGCCGTCTGGCCTCGGCGCTGAAGGTGCACCGCCTCATCCAGGCGGTCGAGCTGTCCCTGATCGTGGTGGTGGCGGCCGTGGCCGACCTCTTCCTCGGGGACCTGCTGGCCACCCGGGTGCTGGTCGTGGCCTGCGCCGCGGTCGCGGTGCTGATGAGCTTCGCGCACTTCGTGAGCGTGCTCGCCTCCCGTCGCCTGGAGTAGCGAGGCGACGGCGCTCCGACACGACGAGCGGAGCCGTGGACGCTACCCCGTCCACGGCTCCGTACACGTCGCTTTTATTCTTTCGTTAGTCTGTTTCTGCGAACGTTGACATGTGTCCACCTGTCAGCCGCACGTCGTCCACTGAACGGTCGCAACCATGGCCACACCCGTGATCCCTCCCTCGTCAGGCTCCGAGGCGCCCACGGCGCACGACCACCGTGCGCCCCGAGCGGAACGGAGCAGTTCCCAGGTGCCCGCAACCGGAAAGCCCACACTGTCCTGCGTGCTGCTCACCATGGGCAACCGCCCGGCCGAGCTGCGGCGTGCGATCACGAGCGTGTTCGAGCAGGAGGGCGCCGACGTCGAGGTGGTCGTGGTCGGCAACGGCGCGGACCTGCCCGAGCTGCCCGAGGGCGTCACCACGGTGCGCCTGCCCGAGAACGTGGGCATCCCCGCCGGACGCAACGAGGGCGTGCGGGCCACCAGCGGCGACGTGGTGCTGTTCCTCGACGACGACGGCTGGTACCGGTCCATGGACCTGGCCCGCCACGTGCGCGACCGCTTCGCCGCCGACCCCACGCTGGGCGCGCTCTCCTTCCGGATCGCCGACCCGGACGGCGGCCCCGACCAGCGCCGCCACGTGCCCCGGCTGAGAGTGGGCGACTCCCGCAGGTCGAGCGTGGTCACCACGTTCCTGGGCGGGGCCAGCGCCGTGCGCCGCACCGCCTTCGACGAGGGCGGCGGCCTGCCGGGCGAGTTCTTCTACGCCCACGAGGAGACCGACCTCGCCTGGCGGATCATGGACGCCGGTTACTCCATCGAGTACGATGCCGACGCCGTGATGTACCACCCGGCCGTGGCTCCGACCCGGCACGAGAACTTCTACCGGCTCAACGCCCGTAACCGGGTGTGGCTGGCCCGACGCAACCTGCCCTGGCCCCTGGCCTTCGCCTACCTGGGCACCTGGGTGGGGCTCACCGTCCTGCGGGAGCGGAACCGCGAGGCCCTGCGCTCGTGGTTCTCCGGTTTCCGTGAGGGATGGCGGGAGGACGCGGGCCGCCGCACGCCGATCAGCTGGCGGACCGCCTGGCGGATGACGCGTGCCGGTCGGCCACCGGTCATCTGACGCCGAGGAGGCCCCCCATGGGCATCGCCTTGCTGATCATCGGGTTCGTGGTGTTCTTCGCCGTGGTGGCGGCGGACGTCGTCGCGTTGGAGCGGCGCAGAGCCGTCCTGCGGTTGGAAGCCGCCCTGCGGCGGGAACGGGACTGATCCCAGCCGCGACCGGACCCGGCTCACCTGGCCCTGAGGCGGGCGAACGAAGGGGGCGGGGCGCCGTACTGGCGCCCCGCCCCCTTCCGTGTCGGGTCCGGGATCAGATCTCGGTGACGACCGACTCGTAGTCGAGGCGGGGGAGGCGGTCGAACCAGGCGTCGGGGCCCGGCCGGCCGATGTTCATCACGACGAGCGGGGTCTGGGTGGAGTCCTCGCCGAAGAGCTCCTTGCGCAGGCCCTCGGCGTCGAAACCGGTCATCGGACCAGCGGCCAGACCGGCGGCGCGCACGCCCACGATGAGGTAGGCGACCTGGAGGAACGCGTTGCGCAGCGCCATGTCCTCACGGGCCTCGACCGGCATCCCGGAGAAGTCCTCGCGGGCGGTGGGCAGCACCGGGAAGGTCGTGGGGAAGTGCTCGTGGAAGGAGCTGTCGGCCGACAGCACCAGGGCCAGGGGGGCCTTGGCGGTCTTGGGGGCGTTGTTGCCGGCCATGTGCCGGACCAGGCGCTCACGGGCCTCGGGGGAGCGGACCGCGGTCACCCTGAGCGGCTGGTTGTTCATCGCCGTGGGACCGAACTTGACCAGGTCGTAGACGGCGCGCAGCTGCTCGTCGGTCACCGGCTCGTCAGTGAACGAGTTGGCGGTGCGGGCGGCGCGGAACAGCAGGTCCTGTGCGTCCTTGGTCAGGGCGAGAGCGTCACTCATGCGATACCTCAGCTGGCTAGTGCGAGTGCAGGGCTGGTCGGCTGGGGGCGACCAACGAGCACAACATCGCTTGCCGGGAAGATATTTCGCTGGCGAACTGTTGCCGAGCTCACTCCCGGAGCGGCGCGGGGCGGCGGTTGCCCTGGCGGGGCAGGCGCGGTCGGGGAATCGACGGGCGCGGCCCGTTCGCCTCGGCCACCCACTCCTCCAGCTGCTTCACGAACAGGCGCGCCTGGACCGGCCAGTGGAACGAGGTCCGGGCGATCCGGTGCCCGGTGCGCGCGTACTCCTCGCGCAGGGCCCGGTCGTCGCGGAGTTCGAGTACGGCACGGGCGGCGGCGGTCGGGTCCTGGAACGGCACGACGAGGCCCGCCTCGCCCTCCGGTCGCCCGGTGACCAGGGCCTCGGCCATCGGGTTCGGCGAGGTGATCACCGGGAGCCCGTGGGCCATGTACTCCACGACCTTGGTGGGCAGGGAGTGGCGGTAGTTGTCGGTGTCGTGCAGCAGGCTGATCCCGGCCAGCGCCCCGGCCGCCATGCGCAGCGCCCGGTCGTTGGGCACGAACCCGTACCAGTGCAGGGCGTTCTCCTGGTGGGCGTCGCGCAGCAGTGGCCGCACCACGTGGTCGGCGCCCCCGATGACCTCCAGGCGCACGCCGTGGTCCCGGAGCTGGCGCCCCATCTCGATCAGGTCGTGGGCGCCCCGGGCCCGGGAGAGCTGCCCCAGGTAGACGACGCGGTCGTCACCGGGCGGACGCAGCGGGACGTCGGGGACCTCGGTGGTGTTGGGGACGACCGGGTGGGCGCCCCTGAACCGCGGGCGGTACCCCTCCTCGGCCAGCAGCAGCCGCATCCGGCGTTCGGCGCGGCGCTCGAACCCGCGCACCACCGCACCCAGCGGGCGGCGCAGCGGCTCCGGAATCCACGGCTTGGTGAGGAGCGCGGCGGGGGTGTCCTCGTGGACGTCCCACACCGTCACCGGGCGCCTGGACGGCAGGACCAGCAGCAGCTCGGGGTCGTGGATGAGGAGGAGATCGGCCTCCGGAGCCAGCCGTGCCAGCGCGGACCGCGCCGCCCTCAGGGAGGGCAGCCGGTCGCGGCCCGAGGCGCGGGGGACGTCCACCGAACGGACCCGGTCCCACGGCGTCACCCCGCACTCCCGGAACGGGGCCACGTACGTCACGGTGTGTCCGGCGTCCACGAGGGCGCGGATCTGCCGGTGCAGAATCCGGGCGTCCTCGGGGTGGTGCACAATCGTGGCCACAAGCGCGTGCATCGAGATCACCTACGTATGTCACCGTTTGGTATGACTGCTCCGTGTTCGATGATCCGCTGTGAAGGTGCGGTATCAGCTGTGCGACACGGTAGTCACCTGCGGAAACACACTGTGGAAAGCCGAGTGGACACGTGGGGTGCATCCGGTGAACCCTTGGTGGGGTCACCGTGAACGCGCGAGGGCACGCCGTCGAACGCCGAGTGGCGTCCGGGACGACGTGCCCCCGTGAGTCCCGTGCGGGCCGGTCTCAGAGGACCTGGACTCCCTCGCGCTGCACGCGGCGGCGCACCTGCGAGGGGACCTCGCCCACGGCCTCCGCCTCGGCCTCGTTCTCCGAACGGCGCAGGACGCCGCGGGTGTCCAGCAGCAGCCGCGCGTACTCGGTGAGCAGCTTGGGCCGGTAGGCGGCGTGGTCGGTGAGCAGAACGGTCAGGTCGGCCTCGGCCATCGCCCGCTCCAGGTCGGTGGAGCGCGGGACGTCCACGCCGTCCACCTGCCAGGAGTCCACGTGCGGGTCGTGGTAGGTCAGTGTGGCGCCCTTGGCGGCCAACTTGCGGGCCACCGGACGGGCGGGCGACTCCCGCTGGTCGGCGATGTCGGCCTTGTAGGTGACGCCGAGCAGGAGCACCTTGGACCGGGACAGCGCGAGCCCGGACTCGTTGAGCAGCTCCTGGGCGCGCTGGGCCACGTACGCGGGCATCCGGCCGTTGATCTCCTGGGCCAGCTCGACGAACCGGAACGGGTAGCCGAGGGTCTTGACCTTGTAGGAGAGGTAGTTCGGGTCGATCGGGATGCAGTGGCCGCCCACCCCCGGACCCGGGTAGAACGCCTGGAAGCCGAAGGGCTTGGTGGCGGCCGCCGAGATCGAGTCCCACAGGTCGATGCCCAGCTCCTGGCAGAAGACGGCCATCTCGTTCACCAGGGCGATGTTCACGTGCCGGTAGGTGTTCTCCAGCAGCTTGGCCATCTCGGCCTCACGGGTACCCCGTGCCCGCACCACGGTGTTCACGAAGTTCCCGTAGAAGGCCGCGGCCGCCTCGCCGCACTCCTCCGTGAGGCCGCCGACGACCTTCGGGGTGTTGGCGACGCCGAAGACCGGGTTGCCGGGGTCGATGCGCTCGGGCGAGAAGGCCAGGTGGAAGTCGGCCCCGGCGACCAGGCCGGACTCCTCCAGCAGCGGCCGGACGACCTCCTCGGTCGTCCCCGGGTACGTGGTGGACTCCAGGATCACCAGGGTGCCCGGAGTCAGGTGCTCGGCGATGGCCCTGGAAGCGGAGGTGACCGCGCCCAGATCCGGGCCGCCCTCAGGGGAGAGCGGCGTGGGCACGCAGATGACGATCGTGCGCGCCGCCGAGAGGCACGCCGGGTCGCTGGTCGCGTGGAACCCCTGGGACAGCATCGCGGCGACGTCGTCCGCCGACAGGTCGTCGACGTGCGACTCGGATCTGTTGAGACCGTCGACCACGCGCGTGCTGACGTCGAATCCGGTCACTCTCAGTCCCGCCGAGACGGCTTCCGCCGCCAGCGGGAGACCGACGTAACCGAGGCCGAGGACGACGAGGTCGCTGGCCGAACCGGAGCTCTGCTCGGGGACATGGGCTGGGTTGGAGGCTGCGGCATCCACTTCGCGGTCACACTCGCATTCATTTCGTGAACGGGCGCAAAGAGTCGAGAACTGCCCTGGGTACACCATTCGGAGTGCGGGACGTCCGAGTGTAGGCAGACGCGGTCCTCGGTTACGGGTTCTGGCCTGGTCCGGACATTTTCCGCAAAAGAACCCGATACGCCTGGTTATAGCGGTATGCGGCCTCGGTCCACGTTCGGTTGGCTCCGACACGCTCCTGACCAGCTCGACCGTAGGTCGTCCGCTTTTGATGACTGTAGGCGAGATTTGTGAGGACATCAGCTAGACGTGCCGATTCGCCCGCCGGAATTAACTCGCCGGACACCCCCGGTTCCACGATCTCTCGCAACGCGGGAAGATCACTCGCGACAACTGGCAGCCCGCCGGCCATCGCCTCCACCGGCTTCAACGGTGTCACCAAGCGGCACACCCGTTCATCAAGTCGTGGCACGGCGAACACGTCCAGTGCGGCGTGGTGGTGACGGACCCGGTCGGCGGGCACCCGGCCCGGGAAGTGCGCGGCCCCCTCCAACCCCAGCCTCCCCGCACGGTCACGCAACGTGGCCAACTCCGGGCCGTCCCCGACCACCAGGGCGTGCGCCCGCTCACCCCTCTCCCGCATGGACGCCACCGCGTCCAGCAACACGTCGAGCCCCTCGTAGCCGAAGCAGCTCGTCGTGGTGCCCACCACGAACTCGTCCGGTCCGATCCCCAACCGCCGGCGGACCTCGTCCCCCGACGGCAGCGGCTCCAGGAACGACGCGTCCACCGCGTTGGGCACCACCAACAGCCGCTCCCGGGGCACCCCGCGCGCCTCGATGTCGGCGCGCATGGCCTCGCCCAGCGTCACCACCAGGTCGGCGGCGAGCATGCACTCGGTCTCACTCGCCCGCTCCGCCCGGTAGAACGCGTCGTCCACGCTGCGAGAGGGGTCGCGCGACAGCCACGACTCCTCCAGGAACCCCCGCACCTCGTAGACCACCGGAAGCCCGAACCGGCGGCCCAGCTCCAACGCCAACCGCGCGTTGTGGTGGTTGCTGGCCGCGTGCAGCACGTCCGGCCGCACCGCCTCCACCAGGTCGGAGGCCAGACGCAACCCGGACTCCAGCTCCTCGGCGTGGTCACGCGGAGCGGTCCACGGAAGCAGACGGTGGTAGGCGACCCCGTCCACGCGGACCAGCGTGCGCGGGTCCGGCACCCCCTTCGTCAGCGGGTAACCCGCACGGGTGGCCACGTGCACGTCCATCCCCGCCTCACGCTGCGCCACCGCGATCCGGTGCGTTCGCTGGGTGTAGCCCGCGTTGGTGTGCGGAAGCGCGTTGGTGACCAGGTGCAGCACCCGCACCCCCGCTCCCGGACGGCCCGGGTCCGCCGCGACCCGCCAGGAACCGCGGTCATCCGCGCCGGGGTCCGGTCGCTGAGCGTTCACCGTGTCGTCGGGCCGCGTTGGCGCACCGCGGGTTAACGTGAACCCGTGACGGTCAGGCGAAACGGACGGGGACGCGGGGACGGCACGCCCCGTGGCCAGCGCCGTCCGGTACTCCGCCGAGGTCCGATGCGGCCCCGGAGGAATGCGTGCGACCAGCTCACGAGCGGTGTCGGCGTCCCCGGCGGCCAGCGCGGCCGCGACCAGGCGGCCCACCCTGCGGGGCGGGGCGTCCGTGGCGGCTGCCAACACCACCTCGCGCGCCTCGCCGCGCCGACCCTGGTCCCACAGGGAGTAGGCGCGCGGCAGGGCGCCCGATCGGGCCGACACGGCACGCGCCGAGGTCCGCACCGGGCCGGGCATCAGCCGCAGCGCCAGCAGCGGCAGACGCGCCGGATCGGAGCGCAGGTGCCGCCACGCCAACGTCGCGGTGAAGGTCACCGCCCGCGGCCAGAGGACGCGCGAACGCGGAACACGGGGTTCGGGAATCTGGGAGTCATGCACGGTCAGTCACACAACCACGTGGACGTGGCCGGATGGTGACAACACGGCGACACGGACGGGACGGCTGGGGCAAAGAACTCCGTCACCCGGACCGTGACCGGACCGACCGTCCGGCCCGGCCGGACCCCGGCCCACACCAGCACAGCAGTCACCCCCACCAGAAGCAGAAGGAAACAGCCGTGGCAACGAGTGCCCCTCTTGGCAGCCAGGACACCGGGATCGTCCACGTGGTAGGGGCGCGCCCCAACTTCGTCAAGGCCGCTCCGGTCGTCTCCGCCCTGCGCGGGCGGGGCGCGCACCAGACGGTCCTGCACACCGGTCAGCACTACGACGACCGCATGTCCGCCGTCTTCTTCCGCGACCTCGGCCTGCCCACACCCGACGTCGACCTCGGGGTCGGCTCCGGCTCGCACGCCGCGCAGACCGCCGCGCTCATGGTGGGCCTGGAGCGCGAGTTCACCGCGAACACGCCCGGCATGGTCGTCGTGTACGGAGACGTGAACTCCACGATCGCCGCCGCGCTGGTCGCCGCCAAACTCGGCATCCCCGTCGCGCACGTCGAGGCGGGCCTGCGCTCCTTCGACAACACCATGCCGGAGGAGGTCAACCGGCGGGTCACCGACCAGCTCAGCGACCTCCTCTTCGCGACCAGCCCCGAGGCCGTGGGCCACCTGGCCGCCGAGGGGATCTTCCCGGACCGCGTCCACCTCGTCGGCAACCCGATGATCGACACGCTCCTGGGCAACCTCGACCGGTTCGACGCGGACGCCCTGCGCGCCCGTCTCGACCTTCCCGAACGCTACGTGGCCGCCACCCTGCACCGGCCCGCCAACGTCGACGACCCGGCCAACGTCGCGCTCCTCACCGAGCGGCTCCACGAGATCGCCGACCTCACCGACGTCGTCATGCCGGTGCACCCGCGCGGCAAGGCCGCCTTCGACCGCGCCGGGCTGGGCGACCACCCGCGCGTGCGCCTGCTCGAACCCCTCGGCTACCTCGACTTCGTCGCCCTCACCCGGGGTGCCGACGCCGTCGTCACCGACTCCGGGGGCGTGCAGGAGGAGACCACCATCCTCGGCGTCCCCTGCCTCACCCTGCGCCCCAACACCGAGCGCCCGATCACCCTCACCCACGGCACCAACCAGCTCGTCACCGAGGCTGACCTGCTCCAGGCGCTCGGCAAGGTCCTGGACGGACACGCGGTCGAGCGCATCGGCGACGTCCCGCCGCTGTGGGACGGCCACGCGGGCGAGCGCATCGCCTCCGTCCTCACCCAGTGGTCGCGGTGAACGGCCGTGATCCCCATCCGTCCGTGCGGCGCACGGCACCCGGACCGCACCACGGGCACACCGGTGTCCCGACCCGAGGCTTCCCGAACCGAGCACAAGGTGGCAGACCGTGAAACGGCGTGAACAGAGCCAGACCGAACAGCTTCGGCAAGCCCTGGCCGAGCGCGAGGCCCAGCTTCAGGAGGCGCAGGCCCGCCTGGCCTCGCTGGAGGGTTCGACCTCCCTCCAGGTGGGCCGGGCGCTCACGGCCGCCGCCAAACGCCCGGGCCGGTCCCTGGTCAGACTCCCGCGCGACCTGTACCGGTTGTGGCGGCGCAGCGGCAGCACCAACCACGCCGAACGGCGCCGGGTCGAACCGGTCCGCTCCTTCGACGCCGACCGCCAGGAGGCCCGCCTCCTCACCGGTCTGAGCGGCGGGCGCGAGGACCTGCTGGTGGTCGCCACCGTTCTCGGACCGGACGTCCAGAAGGCGGTCGACCCCTACCTGCGTTCGGTGCCGTTGCGCCCGCACGACGCCCAGATCGTCATGGACGCCGTCGACGTCGACCTGCTCCTGGTGTCGGCCTCGGCGGCCGCCCCCGGGTCCCCGTGGGCGCACGTGGGAGACCCCGCCGCCGTCGACCGTACCCGTGCCCTGCACTGGGTACTGGAGTCCGCGTCGGCGCGCGGCATCCCCACCGTCCTGCTCGACGACGCGCCCGCCCCGCCCGCCCTGCGCCAGCTCGGCTTCGACCGCGTGCACAGAGGTGACGCCGGGGTGCCGCTGCACCGGTTCAACCCGGTGGCCGCCGAACTCGTCGACGGCCCCGAGGCGGTCTTCGTCCGGACCGGCCCGGACCAACAGGTCCCCGACGTCCTGGTGGACCTCGGCGTGGGAGTGGTGGACGCCGACTCCCCGCGCCTGGCCGACGCCCTGCGCGCCGCCAACGTCGCCGTCATCCCGGAGTCCGGCCCCGGCGACCTGCGCCTGCGCCGCCGGGCCTGGGCCTGCGGCACTCGCGTGATCAGCCACCCGGCCGTACCCGCACCGGACGCCGAGGACCTCGCCGTCACCGTGCCACGGCTGCGCGCCGAGACGCCGACGCCACGCGAGGTACGGGCCATGCTGCGGCAGGTGTTCCTCGACGAGGCGGCCCCGGTCCGCCTGGCCGCGCTCCTGGAGGGCCTCGACTTCGCGTCGGGCACCCCCGCGACCGAGCTTCCGCTCAGCGGGCGGGGGGTCGCGGTCCTGGCCGACCCGGCCACCGAGGCCGACGCCGCCCGCCTGGCCGACGACCTCCTCGGGTCCCGGCTGCGCCCGGCCGAGGTGGTCGTTCCCAACACCGCCGCCCGGATGCCCGGAGTCCAGACCCTGCGCGCCGAGGGCGTGACTGTCCGCACCGCCCGGGCCACCGCCCCCGACACACCGGAGGAACTCACCCGCCAGGGCGACCGCGCCCGGGGCGGCGGGTTCGAACCCGAGCACTGGGCGGCCCTGGCCGAACGCGCCACGGCCCCGTGGGCGCACCTGTGGACCGGCCCGGTCGGCCGACACCGGCTCGCCGACCTCGTCGGCGCCGCCGAATGCTCGGGAGCCGACGCCGTGGGCACCCCCGACACGCCCGACAGCGGCGAACCGCACACCCGGGGGCTGGGAGAACGCGGCTACTTCGACCGCGACACCGGCGGCCGCCAGTACGTGTTCGTCACCTCGGTCGCCCCGGAACTGGCCCGGACCGACCTCCTGCGCCGGGGCTGGCTCCCGGCGGAGTGGAACCAGCGCGGGACCCGCCTCCTGGCCCTGGGCCCGGACCACGGTTCCGGCGCGGACGGGGACAATGAGGGCCCCACCCACGCCGACGCCTCGACGGGTGCGGTCGGTTGACCACCGCCGCCCCGCCCGACCACCCGCCGTCCGTTCGGCCCCCGAAGGACGTCCACGGCGCGGCGGTCCGAGAGACCGCCACCCACCAGCTTTCGAAGGGAAGAACGTGAGCACAGCTCCTCCGCGCGCACTCTTGTACGGGGACGTGGACCTGAACATCATCGACGGCTCGGCGATCTGGGCGCAGTCGATGGCGCAGGCCCTGGCGGCGGCCGGCTGCGAGGTCACCCTGCTGCTCAAGGCCCAGATCCGCACTGACCGGCTCACGGCGCCGCTCACCGAGAACCCCGCCGTACGACTGGTCCGCCCCTACGAGGACCGCTCGCTGCCCGACCTCGGGCCGCGCGGCCTCACGCCCGAGCAGGCCGTGGAACTCATGGGCGGTCTGCACGCCCGCAGGCCCTTCGACCTGGTCGTCGTCCGGGGGCGCCGACTCGCCGGGCTGGCCGCCCAGGAGGAGAGCCTGGCCGGGAAGCTGTGGACCTACCTCACGGACTTCCCGCACGGCGTCGCCGAACTCACCGCGTCCGCGATCGCCGAACTCACCGACATCGCGCTGGCCTCCCGGTTCGTGCTCTGCCAGACCGAGGAGCTGCGGGCGTTCCTGGAGTCCACGGTGCCCGCCGCCTGCGGTCGCTCCGTCCTGTTCCCGCCGGTCGCCGCGGTCCCCGAGGGGGTCGCGGCGACCGGCCAGACGCACGCGCGCACCCGCCTGGCCTACACCGGCAAGTTCGCGCCCCGCTGGAACACCCTGGAGATGACCGAGCTCCCCGAGGAGCTGGCGCGCCTCGGGGTGGACTCCGAACTCGTGATGATCGGCGACAAGGTCCACGCCGAACCCGCCGACTGGGCCAAGCGCATGCGCAGGGCCCTGGAGAGCACCCCGAACGTGGACTGGCGCGGCGGCATGGCGCGGGCCGACGCCCTGCGCCAGTCCGCCGAGTGCGACTTCGGCCTGTCCTGGCGCGACCCCGACATGGACGCCAGCCTGGAGCTGTCGACCAAGGTCCTGGAGCTGGGGGCGCTGGGGCTGCCGGTGGTCCTCAACCGCACCCCCATGCACGAGGCCCTGCTCGGCGCGGACTACCCGCTTTTCGCGGGGGAGGACACCGCCTCGGTGGCCGCGGTGATCGCCCGCGCCTACCACGACCGGGCCGTGTACGCCGAGGCCGCCGAACGCTGCCGCGCGGCCGCCGCCGACCACACCCTGGAGCGGGCCGCCGAACGCCTGCGCGGCTACCTCGCGGAGGCGATCCCGGCCGCGCCCGAGGGGGCCGACCCGGAGCGTCCGCTCAAGGTGGTCATCGCCGGGCACGACCTCAAGTTCTTCACGCGACTGGCCGAGTACCTGGACTCGCTGCCCGGCCTCGACGTGCGCATCGACGAGTGGGAGGGGCTGAGCACCCACGACCAGTACCGGTCGCGGGAGCTCGCCGCCTGGGCCGACGTGGTGATCTGCGAGTGGTGCGGCCCCAACGCGCTCTTCTACGCCAAGTGGAAGCGCCCGGGTCAGCGGCTGATCGTGCGCCTGCACCGGTTCGAGCTGTACGCGGAGTGGCCGCGCCGCCTGGACGTCTCCAAGGTCGACGCGGTGGTCTGCGTGAGCCCGCACTACGCCGACCTCACCAGGGAGATCACGGGGTGGCCCGCAGAGAAGGTCGTGGTGCTGCCCAACTGGGTGGACGACCGCCAGCTGGACCGCCCCAAGCTGGCGGGAGCGCGGTACTCGTTGGGCATGATCGGCATCGCGCCGTCCCGCAAGCGCTTGGACCGGGGGCTGGACGTCCTCTCGGAGCTGCGCAGGATGGACCCCCGGTACACGCTGTCGGTGAAGACGAAGCAGCCGTGGGAGTACTGGTGGATCTGGAACCGGCCGGAGGAACGCGCCTACTTCGAGCGGGTGTACCGGCGTATCCAGCGTGACGAGGGCCTGGCGGCCGGGGTGGTCTTCGACGGCTTCGGCCCGGACGTGGCGACCTGGCTGCGCCGGGTGGGGTTCGTGCTGTCCACCAGCGACGACGAGTCGTTCCACCTGGCGCCCGCCGAGTGCGCGGCCTCCGGCGGTGTCCCGGCGCTCCTGGCCTGGCCCGGATCGGACACCATCTACGACCCGCACTGGATTCACGACGACCCGGTGGCGATGGCCGAGTCCATCCACGCCACCGTCTCCGAGGGCCGGTTCGGCGAGGAGAGCGAGCGGGCCCGCGCCGAGGTGGTCGGGGTCTACGGCCTGGAGCGGGTGCGCGCCCTGTGGAGCGACCTGGTGGTCCGGGGCGAGGTCCCCGCCGGTCAGGGGTCCGCTCCCCAGGTCAGCGCCCAGTAGCCGCGCGGCCCCAGGACCCCCGTCCTGGGGCCTGTTCTTTTTGGGGCCTCCGCTTCGCTTCGGCCCGGGTTCGGCGCCTTTGCAGAGGGATTCGGGTTGAGGCAGGCACAGCATCCTCGTCTGCGCCTGACGCTCGTTCCTCGCTGGCGGCTTGACTCGTCTTGCAGAACCCTCTCCGGCGCTCGAACGGACAGCACCCCCCTGGTGGTTGAGGTGGGTGGGTGTGTTCTTTTTGGGGCCTGCGCTTCGCTTCGGCCCGGTCAGAAGGGCCCCGACATCTTCGAAAGCCCTCCGGCCCCCGCGGGGAGGAAGAGCGCGAAGGTGGTGGGTCGGGTCTGGACGAGTTCGACCCGGGCGCCTTCGGATTCGGCGATGTGACGGGCGAGGGCGAGTCCGAGACCGGTGCCTCCGCCTCCGCTGACCTCGCGTTCGAAGATGCGGCTGGAGAGGTGTTCGGGGACGCCTTCGCCTTCGTCGCTGACCTCGACGCGGACGGACTGGCCGGTGTCGAGGCGGCGGATGGTCACCGTCCCCGCGCCGTGTTTGTAGGCGTTCTCCACCAGGGTCGCGAGGATCTGGGCGAGGTCGGTGGGAACCGTCATGGCGGTCAGTCCGGGGTCGCCGGTGACGAGGAGTCGGCGTTTCTCCTGCTGGAAGACGGGCGACCACTCGGCTTGGAGGTGGTTGAGGACGGGGTCGAGTTCGACGGCCTCGACTTCGGGGTTCTGGCTCTTGCGGGCGCGGCCGAGGAGGCTTTCGACGGTCTCGACGAGGCGTTCGGTCTGGGCGAGGGCGGCTTCGCCCTCCTCGCGGACGACCTGCGGGTTGCCGGATTCGGCGATGATCTCCTCGAGCCGCATGGTGAGCGCGGTCAGTGGTGTGCGGAGCTGGTGTGAGGCGTCGGTCGCGAAGTGGCGTTCGGTGGCGATGAGCCCGGCGATGCGTTCGGCGCTGCGGTCGAGTACCTCGGCGACGCGGTCGGCTTCGGGGATGCCGTAGCGGTGCCCCCACGGTGTGGTGACGCCGGAGCCGAGCCGTTCGGCGGTGGCGGCGAGGTCGACCAGTGGCAGGGTGAGGCGGCGGGCCTGGAACATGGACAGGCCGACCGCGACGCCGATGGCGAGGAGCGAGAGCGAGGCGATGCCGAGCCAGGCCCGGACCACGCTCTCCTGGACGTCCTCGCCGTCGCTCCACACGTCGACCCTGGTGCCGCGGTTGGTGGTGACGGTGGCTTTGAGCAGGCGCGGGGAGTCCGCGGCGTCGGGGTTGAGCGCGGGGTCCCCCGCGGTCACGGCGGTCGGTCCGTCCGCGGGCGTGATGCGGACGAACCGGTTCGGGTGTTCCCGATCCAACTCCGCCAGGTCCAGTTCGCCGTGGAGCTCCAGCATGTTGTCGCTCTCGGCGCCGATGAGTTCGGCCTCGCCCTCAAGCTGCCGACTGGCCTCGTCGTGCACCAGTTTGTAGGTGAGCGCCCCCAGGGGCAGTCCGAGCAGCATGACGGCGATGACGGTCACCACCAGGGTGGAGAAAACCATCCGCCTGCGCATGTCACCTCACGTCCGTCCGACCCCCTGGGCGGTCGACGGGCAAGCGCGTCGTTCCCAGGGCCGTGTCAGTCTCGTTCGAACCGGAACCCGACGCCGCGGACGGTCGTGATGTAGGAAGGCTGGTTGGCGTCGTCGCCGAGTTTGCGGCGCAGCCAGGAGATGTGCATGTCGAGGGTCTTGGTCGACCCCCACCAGTTGGTGTCCCACACCTCCCGCATGATCTGTTCGCGGGTGACGACCTTTCCGGCGTCGCGTACGAGGACGCGCAGCAGGTCGAACTCCTTGGTGGTGAGCTGGAGTTCGCGGTCGCCGAGCCAGGCGCGGCGCGAGTCGTTGTCGATGCGGACGCCATGGACGACCGGGACCTCGGCCCCGCCGCGCCGCAGCAGGGCTCGGACGCGGGCGAGGAGTTCGGCGAGCCGGAACGGCTTGGTCACGTAGTCGTCGGCCCCGGCGTCGAGGCCGACGACGGTGTCGACCTCGTCCGCGCGGGCGGTCAGGATGAGGATCGGCGTTCCGTGACCCTCGGCGCGGAGCCGACGTGCCACCTCAAGGCCGTCCATTTCTGGGAGCCCGAGATCCAGGACCATGAGGTCGATGTCTCCCGCACGGGCGCGGTCGAGTGTCTCAATGCCGTTGACGGTCACGTCTACCGTGTAACCCTCGCGTCGGAGTGCGCGCGCGAGAGGCTCGGAGATCGAGACATCGTCTTCGGCCAGCAAAACGCAGGTCATGGAGCCGATCGTAGGTCCAGGGTGGCGCATTTCCCTATTATGCGCGCCGGATGGCCCAAGGTTGGCCGAAAATACGCTATTCACATACCGGTCAAATAGTGCGAATGGCTGCCTGGAGCGCTTTCTTTGTGCTTTCTTGGTGAAAAGGGGAAGGTGTGGCCGGGGGTGGTCGTCCTCGGGCCTTCGCCGCGTCGTAACGCGTCCCTTTGGGCACTCTGAGTAATGATAGGGGTGGCAATGGTGGTGTTGGTGGTGATTGACGGCCCCTGGCGGCCCGCGTCCCCACCGGGACCCCTCACCCCTCCCGGACCCCGGTCCGGGACACGCGAGGAGTGTGGATGGTGCGGCGCGACGACAGCGCGGGGACCCGACCCGGCGGCCCCAAGGGCCCGACCCGGCCCAGACGGTGGAGACGACGCGGGGGCGCCCGGGGCGCACCGGCGGCGTTGACGGCGGCCCTGGCCGTCGCGGTCGCCCTACCGATCGCGCTCGCGGCCCCGGCCCTGGCCGACGAACCGGCGGAGGCGTCGACGGGCACCGCCGCCAGCGCCTTCTCCCACCGGCACTACTACACGACCTGGCGCGACGCCCGCACCTACTGGTCTCAGGACAGCCGCTACCCCACGGGCGGCTGGCTCTGGTCCGGACGCCACTACTTCTTCTGCCAGGCGGAGGGCGAACCGCACTCCGACGGGGAGGACGGCTACTCCACCTGGTGGGTCCTGACCGACGACGACACCGGCAACCGCGACGTCTTCGTCAGCGCCACCGCCCTTCGGGGCAGCCAGCCCTGGCAGCCGGTCGAGGGACTACCGCGCTGCTGAACCGGCGGACCGGCCGTCCACGACGACGCGGGCCCGCCCGAGTAGGTACTCGGACGGGCCCGCGTTCACGGTGCGGACGCCCCCGCGGGGCGCGGCCGGGGTGGGATCAGCCCTCGATCTCCCCGGTGCCCGCGGCCGGTCGGCGCCTGCGGCTCAGGTACATCGCGGCGCCACCGGCGCCCACGGCGACCAGCGCCGCGATGACCAGGCCGGTCAGGGCCCCGCCGGTGACCGGCAGGGAGCCGCCCTTCTTGTCGTCGGGAGCACCCGGCTTGGGCGTGCCGGGACCGTCCGAGGGAGCGCCGCTCGGCGACGGGCTCGGCGACGGGCTCGGGCTGGGGCTCGGCGACGCGGGCGGCTCCGTCGGGTGGGGCTTCCCGTCGCCGTCGTCGTCACCGCCGCCGGGAGGAACGGTGGCCTTGTCACCGACCACGATGCGACCGGCGCCGCCCTCGGGGTAGTCGGCGGCCTTCACCTCACCCTCGAGGGTGTCGGTGAGGTGGCGCTCCAGAGCGGCCTGGTAGGTGGAGCCCACCACGGTGTAGTCGGCGCCCCGGAACGGGTACATGTCGCCGCCGCCGGCGGAGAAGTCGTTGGTGACGACCGTGATGGCGTCGCCCTCCACGACCTCGCCGTCCTCCACGATCACCGTGCCGTCGTGCAGGATCGCGTTGCGCACGCGCTCACCCGGGGTGAGTACGTCGCCGTCCTCGTTCACGACCTGGGCGGTGCGGTCCGGGTCGTAGGCGAAGTTGACCCCGGCGACCTGCATGAACCCGCCGTCGGCGGCGGGGGCGGAGGCCACGCCGCGCTCCAGGAGCTCCTTGACCTGGGCGCGCGGGATCTCCGGGACCACGGCCACCTGGTTGGCGAAGGGCGCGATCGAGTACGTGTCCAGTACGGTCAGCGGTCCGGCCGGGATCACCGAGGCGTTGCGGATGCCGCCGCCGTTCTGGATGCCGATCTGCGGCTGGGGAACGCCGTACTCCTCGGCGTTGCGCTTGCCGGTGTCCAGCAGGGCGTCGGCCATCAGGCTGCCCAGGTTGGTCTCCTGGGTGCGCACGCCCGGGTTCTGCGTGCCGTCCAGGGCCACCTCACTGCTGGCCACGTCGGTCTCGGCGAGTTCGGCCACGTGGTCTGCGACCGGCTTGGTCACCTGGGCCTCGACCTCGGGGTGGGGCTCCACCGCGTCGGCGCCGGTGCCGGAGACCCGGACCGGGCCGGAGCGCTCGCCCACCGAGTGGAGACCGCCGTCGGCGTCGAAGTTGAGGACCAGGCGGCCCACGTACTTGTAGTTGGAGCCCGCGGTGACGATGGGTACCTCGACGCCGTCGGCGTTGTTCACCAGCAGCGGGTAGGAGAGGGGTTCGCCGGTGCCCGGGTGGTCGGTGACGGAGTCACCGGGGACCAGGGCGTCACCGGGGTTGGCCATGACCTCGTGGCCTCCTCCGGCCACCATGGCGTCCACACCGGTGAGCTCCTTGGCGACCCGCTCCTCGTAGGTGATGTTCTGGAGGTGCGAGATGAGGATGATCTTGTCGACGCCCTCACCGGTGAGGCGGTCGACCTCGGCCTGGACCGGGCCGACGACCTCGTCGACCACGACGTCGCGCGGGCTGGAGATGGAGGCCAGCGGCGGGTAGAGCGCGCCGACGATGCCGACCTTCTCGCCCTGGACCTCCGCGACCGTGCTCGGGGCGATGCGGCCCTGTGCCTCCAGCGCGGCCAGGGCGGCCTCACCGGACACGTCGACGTTGGCGGCGACCACCGGGGTGTCCTCGAGGGCGCCGATGAACTCGGCGTACACGTCGGGTCCGAAGTCGAACTCGTGGTTGCCCATGGAGATCGCGTCGTAGTCGATGATCGACGTGGCGACCGCGTCGTAGAAGGGCGCGCCCTCCACCCGGGAGGCGGCGAACTCCGGCCCGGGCAGGTACAGGTCGCCGGAGTTGACGGCCACGACGCCCCGGAGCTCGGCCTCGCCCTCGTCGGCGCCGGTGCCCGCGTTCTCGTCCGCGCGCAGCTGGTCGAGCAGGGTCGCGTAGCGCGCGGCTCCGCCGTACCCGGCCTCGCCCGACGCGTGCAGGAGGGCCGACTCGGGGTCGTTGCCGTGCAGGAGGGTGAGGGTGAAGGCGGGATCGCCGTCGGGGGTGTCCATGGGCGCGTACGCGCTGGCCGCGGGGGCCAGGGGCACCACCAGGGCACCGGTCAGGATCAGTGCGCCGGTCGCGCGCACGAGTCTGGACATGTCTGCTGTGACTCCTTTGGGGGACTGTGCGGGGGTGCCGCCCCGGGGGCGGGAGGGGTCGGAGTTTTTTCACCCTAGATGGGGACGGGTGTTCGGGCACGGGCCGGGGGGTTACGATTTGCAGAATCTCCCGTGTGCGTGCGGGTTCTCGACTCTATGCGATCGCTCACCGTCGTTTCGGGACGATTGCGGTCGCGTTCCGTGGCCGGTTTCGGCCCAGCTCGTGGTGCTGGGGGAGGCTCCGTCCGCGCCCTCGTGGGGGTACCCGCCTACCATGGTGGGGAAAGTCGACTCGACCCCTCGGAGGACGTCCGTGTTTCCCTCTGGCCAGGACCCGTACGACCCCGACACCGGACGCGGTGGCGTGCCCTCGCAACGGGGGCTGCCCGACTTCGACGCCCCCCACCTGGAGGCCCTGCGCCCCGACGCCCCGATGCCCCGCAAGGTGGTGACCGTCCGGACGCTGATGTTCGTCGGCGGTGTCAGCGGCCTCCTGCTCCTCACACTCTTCCTCATGGGGCTCTCCGCCCCCGACGCGGTGATGCGGGAAGCCCTGGACGAACAGGCCGCGATCGCCGCCGAACAGGGCGTGGCGCTGTCCATCGACGTCGAGGCCATGCGCTCCTACATGGGCCTCATGGCCCTGGTCACGGGCGTCTACGGAACGCTGTCGGTCCTCATCGCGAGCCGACTGCGCCGCCGGACCGTGGGCGTCTTCTGGAGCGCCCTGCTGTTCCAGGGCGCCGCCGGGGGCATCCTGCTGTGGTCGCTCCTGTCCGGCGGGCTCCTCGCCGCCGTCCCGCTGGGGTTCGCCGCGGCCATGCTCGCCTTCCTCTGGTCCAAGGAGAGCCGGGCCTACTTCGGTCTCCTCTGAGCGGGGACCCCGCCCACCCCGGCCCCTCCCTGAGGGAGCCGGGGGGAGGGCAGCCGGCCCAGGAGGCCGCCGCCCTCGCGCGGCGGCAGCGGAGGCCGGACGGCCACCCTGGTCCAGTGCCGCTCCAGCAGCCCGCGCACGCCCCCTTCGCCCGCCTCCGGCGGGGTACGCACCCCGCCCTCCGGCCCCTCCAGCGCCAGCACGGCGCGCAGCAGTTCGCCGGAGCCGGGCCGGTCGGCGGGCTCGACGCTCATCGCGGCCACCACGAGCTTCTCCAACCCCGGCGGCAGGTACCGCAGGTCCGGCTCCTCGGAGGTGACGCGTCGGGCCATCTCCCGGGGCGGCGCCGTCCCGAACGGGTCGTGCCCCGCCGCCGCGAAGGCCACGGTCGCACCCCACAGGAACACGTCCGACGCGTGCGTGGTGGGCTGGCGGCGGTACTGCTCCGGGCTGATCCATCCCGGGGTGCCCCGCCGGTCGAGTGAACGGGCCACCCGCGCGTCGGCCAGGGCCTCCGGAGAGGGCAGTCCGAGCGTTCGGAAGGCCCGCCGCATCCGGCGCAGCCGCCGCCACTTGGTGGGGTCGGGTTCCTCGGCCGCGTGCGCGATCCCGAAGTCCAGGAGCTTGGGCCCCGCCACCGACACCACCACGTTGCCGGGTTTGAGGTCGCGGTGCACCACCCCCGCCGCGTGCACCGCGCGCAGCGCCTCGGCCACCCCCGCGGCCAGACCCAGCAGCATCCCGCCGCGCAGTCGGCCGAACCGCTCCACCTGGTGCCGCAGGGTCGGTCCGGGAGCGTACTCGGTGATCAGCCACGGGGGGTCGGCCTCCACGTCCGCGCTGACGAACCGCGCCACGCAGTGGCTGTCGACCCGGGCCAGCAGGCGGGCCTCGTGGGCGAACCGTTCGCGGACACGGTGGTCGCGAACGAGCCCGGGGTGGGCCACCTTGACGGCCAGGTACCCGCGGCCGCCGGGGGAGTCGACGGCGTACACGGTGCCCATGCCGCCCGCGCCGACCCGCCCCCGCACCCGGTGTCCGCCCACCTCGGAGGGGTCCCCGGGTTCGAGCGGGGCGAGCCTGCGTACACCGCGCGCCTTCATGGGCACTCCAACCGGCCGTGGGCAGCTTCGAGGCGGATCTTACCCGCGGGCCCCCGACGCGTACGGTTCCCCGCGCGGTCCCGGCCGGAGCCACCACACGTCGTCCACAGGCCGGGGGGAGGGGCTGCCGAAGGTCGCTTCCCTCTGGCAGGCTCGGAACGGACACCGGGTCGACCGGTACGGGGGAGAGAGCATGACACCGGAGCAGTTCATCGACGCCGCCCTGTGGTTTCCCGAGGCCGGGGAGAGCGAGCCCTTCGGGCCGGGGGCGCTCGTGTACAAGGTGGCCGGACGGAAGATGTTCGCGCTGCTCACCGGGGGCGGCGGCGGTGCTCCCGCCACGGTCAACCTCAAGTGCGACCCCGAGCTCGCCCTGGAGCTGCGCCAGAGGTTCCCGGCGGTCACTCCCGGCTGGCACATGGACAAGCGGCACTGGAACTCGGTGCTCCTGGACGGCACCGTCCCCGACGACGAGCTGGTGGAGATGCTGACGCACTCCTACACCCGGGTGGCCGAGGGCCTGCGCCGGGCGGACCGGGACCGCGTGCTCGCCGTCCTGGGCGACGACGCGCCGCCGCTCCCGGGCACCGACGGCAGCTGAGAGGAGCGGAGGAACGCCGTGTCAGCACCCGCACGCGCGATGGTCCAGGGGGTCCTGGAACGGATCACCTTCGCCAACGAGGAGAACGGATACACCGTCGCCAAGGTCGACACCGGACGGGGCGGTCACGACCTGCTCACCGTGGTGGGCAACCTGCCGGGCGTGCAGCCCGGCGAGTCACTGCGCATGTACGGCCGCTGGGGGTCGCACCCGCAGTACGGTCGCCAGTTCCACGTGGACGACGTCACCACCGTGCTCCCCGCCACGGTGCAGGGCATCCGCCGCTACCTGGGCTCCGGGCTGATCAAGGGCATCGGACCCCGCATGGCCGAACGCATCGTCGACCACTTCGGCACCGACGCCCTCGACGTCATCGAACAGACCCCCGCCCGGCTCGTCGAGGTACCCGGCCTGGGCCCCAAGCGCACCGGACTCATCACCGACGCCTGGGAGGAGCAGAAGGCCATCAAGGAGGTCATGGTCTTCCTCCAGGGCGTCCAGGTGAGCACCTCACTGGCGGTCCGCGTGTACAAGAGGTACGGGGACGACTCCATCCGGGTGGTCCAGGAGGAGCCCTACCGGCTGGCGGCCGACGTGTGGGGGATCGGGTTCCGCACCGCCGACACCATCGCCCAGGCGGTGGGCATCCCGCACGACAGCCCGCAGCGGGTGATGGCGGGCCTCCAGTTCACCCTCTCGGAGTCCAGCGGCGACGGCCACTGCTACCTGCCCGAGGAACGGCTCATCTCCGCCGCCGTGAAGATCCTCCAGGTGGAGACGGGCCTGGTCATCGAATGCCTGGCCGAACTGGTCGCCGCCGAGGGGGTGGCCCGCGAGACCGTGCCCGGGCCCGAGGGCGAACCGGTGCGGGCGGTCTACCTGCTGCCCTTCCACCGGGCCGAGATCGGTCTCGCCTCCGGGCTGCGCACCCTGTTGGAGTCGCCGCTCGAACGCCTGCCCGGCTTCGTCGGTGTGGACTGGGACCGGGCCTTCGCCTGGCTCGACCGCCGCTCCGCGTCCGCCCTCGCCGACGCCCAGCGCGACGCGGTCAGGGAGGCCCTCACCCGGAAGGTGTGCGTCCTCACCGGCGGCCCGGGCTGCGGCAAGTCGTACACGGTGTCGGCCATCGTCACGATGGCGTCGGTCAAGGGCGCGAAGATCGTCCTGGCCGCCCCCACCGGGCGCGCGGCCAAGCGGCTCACGGAACTCACCGGGCACGAGGCCTCCACGGTCCACCGGCTCCTCGAACTCCGCCCCGGCGGCGAGGCCGCGCACGACCGCGACCATCCGCTGGACGCCGACCTGGTCGTGGTGGACGAGGCCTCGATGCTCGACCTCGTGCTGGCCAACAAGCTGGTCAAGGCGGTCCCGCCCGGAGCGCACCTGGTGTTCGTCGGCGACGTGGACCAGCTGCCGTCCGTGGGCGCCGGGCAGGTCCTACGCGACCTGCTGGAGGAGGGCTCACCCGTTCCCAGCGTGCGCCTGACCCACGTGTTCCGCCAGGCCCAGCAGTCCGGAGTGGTGACCAACGCGCACCGGATCAACCGGGGGGAGACCCCCGAGTTCCAGGGCATGTCCGACTTCTTCCTGTTCCCCTGCGAGGAGGCGGAGGAGGCCGCGGAGACGGTGGTCGACGTGGTCGCCCGGCGCATCCCGCGCCGCTTCGGCCTGGACCCCCGTCGCGACGTGCAGGTCCTGGCACCCATGAAGGGCGGCCCGGCCGGTGCGGTCAACCTCAACGCCGCGCTCCAGGCCGAACTCACCCCGCCCGCGGACCACGTCCCCGAACGCCGACTGGGCGGCCGGGTGTACCGGGTGGGGGACAAGGTCACCCAGGTGCGCAACAACTACGACAAGGGGGCCAACGGGGTCTTCAACGGAACGATGGGGGTGGTCACCGGGGTCGACCCGGTGGCCCAGGAACTCACCGTGCGCACGGACGAGGACGAGGAGGTCGCCTACGACTTCACCGAACTCGACGAGCTCGCCCACGCCTACGCCGTCACCGTGCACCGCTCCCAGGGCAGCGAGTACCCGGCGGTGGTCGTCCCCGTCACCACCTCGGCGTGGATGATGCTCCAACGCAACCTGCTCTACACCGGGATCACCCGCGCCAAGAGACTGGTGGTGCTGGTGGGTTCGCGCCGGGCCCTGGCCCGGGCCGTCGCCAACGCCTCCTCCGGTCGCAGGCACACCTCACTCGCCCACCGGCTGCGCGGGCTCTAGGCTGGTGCACCGTGCGAGAGACACTGATCGTGGTGGGCGCGGCCATCATTCGCGACGGACGCGTCCTGGCCGCCCAACGCGCCGAACCCGCATCCCTGCGCGGGCTGTGGGAGTTCCCCGGAGGCAAGGTCGAACCGGGGGAGACCCCGGGCCGGGCGCTGGTCCGCGAGTGCCGGGAGGAACTGGGCGTCACCGTGCGCGCGGGGGCCCAGATCGGCTCCGACGTGCCCTTCCCCGCCCCTTCCGCGGGCCGCACGCGCCCCGCCGTCCTGCGCCTGCTGCGGGCCGAACTCCTCGACGGGGAGCCGCGCGCGCTGGAGCACGCCGAGGTCCGCTGGGTGGCCGCCGAGGGCCTCGCGGAACTCGATTGGATGCCCGCCGACATCCCCTTCCTGGCCGCTCTCACGCCTCTCCTGTGAACGCGCGAAAGCCCGTGCCGCCAGGAATTGCGGGCCCTCTCCGGCCCAGGTCGAGGGCGGTCCCCCGGGTGACGAAACTAACCGGGGCGTCCCCGGTGATTCCCAACCAGTTCGTCGTGACCGCATAAACTGGTGACGGGCCGTGGCACTCTGCGGTCTCTACCCAGTACAGGAGATCGAGACTTAAGCATGTCCAGCGCTACGCCCGTCGAGGGCTCCGCCCGCCGCAGTGACCTGCGCAACGTCGCCATCGTGGCTCACGTCGACCACGGCAAGACGACCCTCGTTGACGCCATGCTCTGGCAGTCCGGAGTCTTCCGGGAGAACCAGGATGTCGACGACCGCGTGATGGACTCCAACGACCTGGAGCGCGAGAAGGGCATCACCATTCTCGCGAAGAACACCGCGGTGCACTACACCACGCCCGAGGGCGAGGACGTGGTCATCAACATCATCGACACCCCCGGTCACGCCGACTTCGGCGGTGAGGTCGAGCGCGGCCTGTCGATGGTGGACGGCGTCGTCCTGCTCGTCGACGCCAGTGAGGGCCCGCTCCCGCAGACCCGCTTCGTGCTCCGCAAGGCCCTCCAGGCCAAGCTCCCCGTCATCCTGGTGATCAACAAGGTCGACCGGCCCGACAGCCGGATCTCCGAGGTCGTCGACGACACCTACGAGCTGTTCATGGACCTGGACGCGGACGAGTCGCAGATCGAGTTCCCGATCGTCTACACGTGCGCCCGCGACGGCAAGGCCTCCCTGGAGCGCCCGGACAACGGCACCGTGCCCGAGAACGACAACCTCGTCCCGCTGTTCTCCACCATCCTGGACACCATCCCGGCCCCCGAGTACGTCCCCGACGCCCCCCTCCAGGCCCACGTCACCAACCTGGACGCCTCCCCCTTCCTCGGCCGCCTGGCCCTGGTCCGCGTCCAGCAGGGCGAGCTCCGCAAGGGCCAGCAGGTCGCGTGGATTCGCACCGACGGCACCACCCAGCAGGTCAAGATCACCGAGCTGCTCATGACCGACGGCCTGGAGCGCAAGCCCGCCGAGAAGGCCGGCCCCGGTGACATCGCGGCCATCGCCGGTATCGAGGAGATCATGATCGGCGAGACCCTCGCCGATCCCGAGAACCCGGTGGCGCTGCCGCTCATCAAGGTCGACGAGCCCGCCATCTCCATGACCATCGGCACCAACACCTCGCCGCTGGTCGGCCGGGTCAAGGGCGCCAAGGTCACGGCCCGCCTGGTCAAGGACCGTCTGGAGAAGGAGCTCGTCGGCAACGTCTCCCTGCGGGTGCTCCCGACCGAGCGCCCCGACGCCTGGGAGGTGCAGGGCCGAGGCGAGCTGGCGCTGGCCATCCTGGTCGAGCAGATGCGCCGTGAGGGCTACGAGCTGACCGTCGGCAAGCCGCAGGTGGTCACCAAGAACATCGACGGCAAGGTGCACGAGCCGGTCGAGCGCCTCACCGTGGACGCGCCCGAGGAGTACATGGGCGCCATCACCCAGCTCCTGAGCGTCCGCAAGGGCCGCATGGAGAACATGGTCAACCACGGCACCGGCTGGGTGCGCATGGACTGGCTGGTCCCGTCCCGTGGTCTGATCGGCTTCCGTACCGAGTTCCTCACCGAGACGCGCGGCACCGGTATCGCCAACCACGTCTTCGAGAAGTTCGAGCCCTGGTTCGGCGACATCCGCTCCCGGCCCAACGGCTCCCTGGTCGCGGACCGCGCCGGCGTGGCCGTCGCGTTCGCGATGTTCAACCTCCAGGAGCGCGGCACGCTCTTCGTCGAGCCGACCACCGAGGTGTACGAGGGCATGATCGTCGGCGAGAACTCGCGCTCCGACGACATGGACGTCAACATCACCAAGGAGAAGAAGCTCACCAACATGCGTTCGGCCACCGGCGACGAGCTCGTCCGCCTGGTGCCGCCGCGCAAGCTCTCCCTCGAGCAGGCCCTGGAGTTCTGCCGTGAGGACGAGTGCGTCGAGGTGACGCCGGAGAACGTCCGCATCCGCAAGGTCATCCTCGACCAGAAGGAGCGCGGCCGGATCACCGCGAACCGTAAGCGCCAGCAGCAGTAGAGGTCCCACGGGGCCCCGCGCCCCGTCGGACCAAGAGCGGGCGGAGTGCGAGGGCACCCCGCCCGCTCCGCGTTTTCACAGGTCACCACTCGGGTACACCGGTAGGACATGAAAGCCCAGCCCACGTGTCCACGGTGCGGGCGCGCGGTACAGCCCCCGGGGTTGTGGACCAGCGCGTGGCGATGTGACGCCCACGGGGCGGTGGCCCCCCTCCAGGAGGTACGGGCGCCCGGCACCTCGGCACTCGACACCCTCCTTCCGCGCGCGCAGGTACCCGTGTGGGTACCGTGGCCGCTACCGACCGGCTGGGTGGTCACCGGGTTCGCCGAGGTGGGCGACGAACGCAGCGGCGCGCTCGCGGTGGCCGTGGCCCTGTCCGGTCCCGGCCCACTCGGCGGCGTCGGCGAGGCCGTCATCGTCGCGGAGGACCCGGGGATCGGCCTGGGCGCGCGGGTCGCCGGTCTGAAGGGCCCCGATCCCGGTCAGGGGTTCGACACGGGGGCGCCCGACGCCAAGGTCCGCTTCGACGGGCACGAGATCGCGCTGTGGAACCTCGACCTGGGCCGCGAGCGCGCGGCCTACGCGGGCGAGGCGCTCTCCCACTGGCTGTGGCTGGCCTTCGCCACCGCCGACACCGGTCTACTGATGTGCGAGGTCGCCTCCCTCCGGGACCTGCGCGACCTCCGTGACGGCGGCGTCGCCCTCGCACCGCCGTTCGGGGCGCCCAGCCCCTTCCTGGCGCGTGTCCTGGCGCCCCGGCCCGACCAGGACTGATCCCGGCGTCCCGAGCGGGGACCCACCCGGTTACGTACAATCGCCCGGTGACACGAATCGACCTGCACTCCCACAGCTCGGTCTCCGACGGGACCGACACCCCGGCCGAGGTCATCGGGTACGCGGTCGCCGCGAAGCTCGACGTCCTGGCCCTCACCGACCACGACACGGTGGGCGGGATCGAGGAGGCCGCGGCGCACCTGCCCCCCGGGTTCACCCTCGTACCCGGCATGGAACTGTCCTGCGCCTACCAGGGTTCCAGCGTCCACCTGGTCTCCTACCTGTTCGATCCGGCCTCCCCGGGCCTGGACGCCGAGCTGCGCCGGGTCCGCTCGGACCGGGCGTCCCGTGCGGAGGAGATGGTCGGCAGACTCCAGGCGCACGGGGTCGACGTGACCTGGGAGCGGGTCCTGGAGATCGCGGGGGCCGGGGAACCGGAGTACGCCGACGCCAACACCATCGGCCGACCCCACCTGGCGCGGGCGATCGTGGAGGCGGGTGCGGCCCGTGACGTGCAGGACGCCTTCGACCGGTGGATCGGCTCGGGCGGCCCGGCCTACGCCTCCCGCTACGCGATCGACCCCGTGCGCGCCGTCGAGCTGGTGCGCCAGGCGGGCGGGGTGTGCTCACTGGCGCACCCCGGGCGGGCGGAGGGAGCCACCAACGGGTCGGTCCCGGTGGAGCTCGCCGAGCGCATGGCGGCGGCTGGGCTCGGCGGCATCGAGGCCGACCACCCCTCGCACAACCGGACCCAGCGCAAGTTCTGGCGGGGCGTGGCCGCGGACCTGGGCGTGGTGGTCACCGGTTCCAGTGACGACCATGGCGCGCTCACCGGCCACCGTCTGGGCTGCCGCACGACCGCACCGGAGGCTTTCGAGGAGCTCACGGCCCCCGCGACCGGAGTGCCGCTGATCGTGGGGTGACCCGTCGCCGCGAGCGGCGGTTCGGTACGGTACGGACCACTGCGCGGGGACGCGACAATGGTCGCAGCGTTGTAGTACCCACCCCTGGACGAGAGGTCAGTAGCCGTGTTCTGGAAGCGGAAGCCGAAGAAGCAGGACGGCCAGGAGGCCACCGATTCCGCTGCGGAGGTCGCGGAGGACACCACCGAGGAGACCAAGGGCGAGGTCGCCGACGGGGCCGGGACCGAGGGCGCGGCCGGTTCCGGTGAGAAGGCGGAGGCGAAGGACGACGCCGAGGCTGGGAACGACTCCGACGGGACCGACGCCGCGACGTCCGACGAGCCGGACGACGCCGCTGAGACCGACACCTCCGACACCTCCGACGACGCCGACGACGCCGAGACCGCCAAGGACGCGGAGGAGAAGGCCGAGGAGCCCGCCGCGACGTCCGACGAGGACGACGAGGTGGAGGAGGTCGGCGTCACCGGCCCCGACTCCGATGGCATCACCCGCGTCCGCACCGCCGGGACCTTCGAGTTCGACGGTGAGAAGTACGAGATCATCAGCAACACCTGGATCATCGAGGCCGACAAGGACGGTGTCGTCGTCATCGACCCCGCCCACGACGCCGAGGCGATCCTGGAGGCCGTCGGCGACCGAGAGGTCTACCTGGTGGCCTGCACCAACGGCTACAGCCCCCACATCGAGTCGGCCCTCAAGATCGCCGAGGAGACCGAGGCCGACATCGCCCTGCACCCCCGTGAGATGCGGGCCTGGCGCCGCCTGCACGGGGCGGAGCGCCGCCCCGAGATCGACGTCGAGGGCGAGGGCGCCCTGGACATCGGCGACCTCCACATCGACGTCCTGGCACTCCCCGGCACCACCAACGGCACCGTGGGCTTCTACGTGAGCGAACTCGGCGCCGTGTTCAGCGGTGACACCCTCCGCAAGGGCGAGCCGGGCATGGTCGGCAACACCTACATCGACTACACCACCCAGCTCGCCTCCATCGGCGAGAACCTGCTCTCCCTGCCGCCGGACACCCGCATCCTCCCGGACCGCGGACCGTCCACGACGGTCGAGGCCGAGGGCCGCAACTTCGACTCCTGGGTCTGACCCCCACACCCACGACGGCCGCGCCGCCGCCCCTCATGGGAGCGGGGGCGCGGCCGTTCTCCGTCGGGGGAGCCTCAGCGGCGCCCCACGGACTCGGTCTCGTTCCAGAAGTCGGTGAGGGCGCTCGACGTGGTCTCGGGGGCCTCCACGTTGGGGGAGTGGCCCGCGCCGGGAACCACCAGTCGGCGCGCGCCCAGACGCTCGGCCATCGCGTCCTGCTCGGCCAGCGGCCAGGCGTCGTCGTTCTCGCCGTACAGGACCAGGGAGGGGACGTCCACCTCCACCAGCTCGTCGATCCGGTCGCGGGCACCCAGCAGGTCCTCGGCCATCCGGATCAGCGCCAGCGCACTGGTGTTCAGGAACCGCTCCCGCAGGAAGTCCACGACCTCCGGCTTGGCGGTGCGGGCGCGGGCCTCGGCGGCGAAGCGCTCGTCCCACAGCACCCGCAGCCGCTCCGGGGAGGGGTCCATCGACAGCGCGGCGATGAGGTTGCGGGCCCGGTCCGCGCCGGGGCCGCTCAGGGCGCCGGGACCGGAGCACATCAGGGTGAGGGAGGCCACGGGGGTGTGTTCGGCCAGGGCCGCCTCCTGGGAGACCAACCCGCCGAAGGAGTGCCCCACCAGGTGCACGGGGCCGCCGTCGCCGACCAGGTCGAGCACCTCGCCGACCACCGCGCCCAACGAGGACAGGCGGTAGTCGGGCAGCTCGACCCCGGGCGGCGGGGTGAGGGTCTCGGGGCCCGGTGACCCGTGGGTGCCGGGCAGGTCGATCGCGACCACCTCCCGGCCGGGCCGGGCCAGGCTCTGGAGGAGGGCGATGAAGTCCTCCTTGCTGCCGGTGAATCCGTGCACCAGGACAGCGGGGGCCAGGACGGTGGCGCCGGAGGTGGGCCGTGCCCGGAGTGCGGCCACCGGACCGTACGAAAGACGCAGGTCCGTGCGCCGCACACCCGGCGGCGGATCGAGGAACTCAGGTGTACTCACGTCGGGCCACCCTAGACGATGGGACCACCGGTCCGGGGACACCCGACGCGGAATCGAGTCCTCTTCGATCAGGTGCTTCTCAGGTGGTTCAGGTGTTCTCGGGGTCGCGGCGGACCGCACCCCGGGTACGGCGGCGACGGCGGACCGTGCGGGCCCCGTCTCCCTCGGCCGACCGCTCGGGGCCGCCCGTGGGAGCGTCGGCCCGGACGGTGGCCTTCACCGCGCCCTGGTCGGCGGCGCCCTCGGCCCGGACGGAGGTCTCCCCGCCGCGCGTGCGCCGACGCGAACGGTTGCGGCCGCCGGAGCTCTTGCGGCCGCCCTGCTCGCCGCCCTCGCTCCGCTCGCCGCGGCCCTTGCGGGCGCCCCGGCCGCCTCCCCGGCCACCCCGGTCACCGCCGCGCGGCTGCCCGGTGTCGCCGATGTCCTCGACCTCCTCGGCCTCCAGGCCCGCGTGCTCCCCGCGCTTGTCCAGGGCCAGCTTGCCCTTGGTGCCCTTGGGGATGCGCAGCGCCTCGAAGAAGTGCGGCGAGGTGGAGTAGGTCTCCACCGGCTCGTGGAAGTCCAGGTCGAGCGCGCCGTTGATCAGCTTCCAGCGCGGCATCTCCTGCCAGTCCACGAACGTGACGGCGGTGCCTGTGCGCCCCGCGCGGCCGGTACGGCCGATGCGGTGCGTGTAGGTCTTCTCGTCCTCGGGCGTCTCGTAGTTGACCACGTGGGTCACGTCGTCGACGTCCAGACCGCGCGCGGCCACGTCGGTGGCGACCAGGATGTTGATCTTGCCGTTGCGGAAGGCCCGAAGGGCGCGCTCGCGCTGGCTCTGGCCGAGGTCTCCGTGGACCGCCGCGGCCGCGAAGCCCCGGTCCTTGAGCTCGCCGGCGACCCGGTCACAGGCCCGCTTGGTCTGGCAGAACACCATGCTCTGGCCGTGCTCCTCGGACTGGAGGAGGCGGGCCAGCATCTCGGGCTTGTCCATCTGGTGCGTGCGGAAGGCGTGCTGCGCGATCCGCTTGGTGATGGCGGAGCCGTCGATCTCGTTGTCGTCGCCCGCCCGCACGTGGGTGGGCTGGCGCAGGTAGTTCCGGGAGAGCGTGACGATCTCGCTCGGCATGGTGGCCGAGAAGAGCATCACCTGGCGCTCGGCCGGGATCTTCTTGAGGATGCGCTCGATGTCGGGAAGGAAGCCGAGGTCGAGCATCTTGTCGGCCTCGTCCAGGACCACGGCGGCGACCTGGTCCAGCCGAAGGTGCTTCTGGTTCTCCAGGTCCAGCAGGCGGCCCGGGGTGCCGACGACGACGTCGACGCCCTCCTTGAGCCCGTTGATCTGCGGCTCGTAGGAGCGCCCGCCGTAGACGGTGAGGATACGGCCGCCACTGCGCTTGCTGGCGGTGGTGAGGTCGGCGGCCACCTGGATGGCCAGCTCGCGGGTGGGCACGACCACCAGGGCGCGCGGTCGCTTGGGCGTGCCCGGCTGGTCCTGCGCGCGCTGGAGGAGCGGCAGACCGAAGGCGAGGGTCTTGCCGGTTCCGGTGCGCGCCTGGCCGATGATGTCGCTGCCGTTGAGCGCGATGGGCAGGGCCAGTTCCTGGATCGGGAACGGGGAGACGATCCCCTCCGCCTCCAGGGCGTCGGCGATCTCCGGGCTGACGCCCAGGTCGCGGAAGGTCGTCGCGGGTGTCGTTGCTTCTGTCGTTGCTTCTTCTGTGCTGCTCAGGGCTCAAGCCTCCATCTAGGCGGGCCGCAGCGTTGTTCGTGGCCGCGGCGGGGTGCGGTCGCGGGCGGCTTCGGGCCGCCGCGGAGGGCGCGGCTCACCGGTTCCCGCTGAGGCGAGGGAGCTCCGGTGGCGCTGCCGACTGGACCCGCGCGGCCGGGGGGGTTCCCTGGTCGCGATGTTCTCGGTTCCATCCGCTGGGTTGTCGTGTGCGGTGCGTAGCTGGGCGCGTGGGCCGTCGCTCCCTCACGCCGCACTGCTCGTGAGGACACGTCGTGGTGTCCGGTCCGCACGTCGCTGGGCGCCCGCGTCCGCGGCGCCGGAAGGGCGCGCGGGAGGGCCCGCGTCGCGGGGGTGCGGGACGCGGCGCCGCGATGTGCGCGCCGGTCATCACGCTGAGTCTAGCCGCTGGTGAGCCCGGTGCACATAGCTGGTCACTGTCCTGTGGACCCCGCTGGGCACGGGGCTCCGACGGCCGAGACCGTACCCGCTCCCAGCCGGTGCAACCGTTCCCCGGGGCCGTTTAGTCCCCGAAAAGTCCCCGATTGGGTGCCGGGCCGGCCGGACGATACCCTGACGGTCATGACCCAAGGCTCCTCTGCCGACCCCGGCGTGATCGATCTGCTCGGCCTCCTCGCCTACGCCGAGCTCGGTTCCTTCTTCCGCCTCGCCGACGACGCCGGTCTGGCGCCCTCGCTGCGGACCAAGGGGCAGCTCGCCGGTCTGGCGGCCACGGAGCAGCAGCACTACCAGGCGCTGCACCGCCGTCTGACGGAGCTCGGGGCGGACCCCGAGGAGGCCATGGCCCCGTTCGTGGGCCCCCTGGACGGCTGGCACGCGCGCACCGAACCGCAGAGCTGGCTGGAGAGCCTGGTCAAGACCTACGTCGGCGACGGCATCGCCGGTGACTTCTACCGCAGGGTCGCCGAGCTGGCCGATGGCGACACCCGCGCCCTCGTGGAGGACGTGCTCGCCGAGACCGAGCGGGGGGAGTTCGTGGCCGGCCAGGTCCGCGCCGCTCTGGAGGACGACCCCAAGCTGGCCGGTCGCCTGTCCCTGTGGGCCCGTCGCCTGGTGGGCGAGGCGCTGAGCCAGGCGCAGGCGGTGGCGGTGGACCGCCCGGAACTGGCCGCGCTGCTGGCGCGCGACCCCAGGGTCGCCGGTCGGCCGGGTCGGGACGCGGACGCCGAGCGGGCCGGGGACTCCGGCCTGGGCGACCTCGCCGCCGTCAGTCGAATGTTCGCCTCCCTCACCGAGGGTCACGCCGCTCGACTCTCCGCCATGGGCCTGGCGGACTAGGAGTCCGGCCCGCCCTTCTCGTACCGTTTTCGGCCTTCGAGGGTGTTTGCCGATGCTTGACCCCTCTTGGTCAAGGGCGGGTAATTTCCACCACATTCGTGACGATCCATTGGCGCGGCGCACATAGAGTCGATGGAGTTTCCCGTCTCCTGACCACGCGAGTAGGTACTTCCATGCCCCGTGGGACCTCCGTGCGCCATCCTCTGGCCGGACTCACCCGTGACTTCCACAAGATCGGCCCCCTTGACGGTCCTGTGCCGCCCTGGATGAGCGCTGAGCTGGACCAGCACGCCGCACAGGTGTGCGAAGGCATCGGCGCCGGCGGCGCCGAGCTCACCGCCGGCACGCTCGGAACGTACCTCCACGGGTTCCTCGACGGCTGCCTCGAACGGGGCTGGGACTCCGAGGACTCCAGCTACGACTGGGAGACGCTGCGCATTCTCGCGATCTGCCGACTGGCGAAGGACCGTGGTTTCGTCCGCTAGGTTGGTGACGTCCGCAGGCGGATGTGATCTGCGACGCGATTCCTCTCGCGGTCGTCGCCCTTGCCGGTTCTTCCGCGTAACGCGCCTCCTGCGCGTACGCTGAAAAGACACCGGTGGGGCCACGGCGGTCCGACACGGTTCGGTTCACCGAGCCGGAACCAGTGACCTGCGGAATGCAACGTGGTATTCACGGTGTTCCAGGGTCGAGGCGGTTCCCGGGCACCGTGACCGGCGGAGCGGCCCGAAACAGCCGCGAGAAAGGAAAGCGAATGAGGAGCGGTCGGCATGGGGCGGCGCGCCCACCGGTCGGCGTCCTGATCCAGCAGGATCGCGTCGACTTCGCGCTTTTCGCACTGATCTTCGTCGTCGCGCTCGCGTCGATGGTGTTCTCCGGGCCCGGAAGCGTCGTCTTCTGGCTGGCGTTCCTGCCGTTGATCGCCACGGGCGTCCTGGCGTGGCGGCGTATCGAGAACCTCTCCCGGCAGGAACTGCGGGACTCCGAGTTCCTGTGACGGGGGCGCCGCGCGGACGGCGCACACGACGAGGGCGAGGCCACCGGCCCCGCCCTCACCTGTGTCTACCGGGTGATCCCGTCCCCGGGATCACCCCGGACGTGCGGTCCCTCCGTCACGAGGAGGGCCCCTCCCCCCTCCCGCGCTGTCCCGGCAGGCTGGAGGCCTCCTCCCTGGCGGCCCCGCCCTCGGTGGCCCTGGCACCCGGGCGGCTCATGGCCGCCTCGTGGCCGGCCTGGTAGCTGCTCTCGCCTCCGCCCAGGCGCGCGGTCTCCCGCTCGGCCACGTCCAGCCAGTGCGCCCACCGGGACTGCATCGGCCCGATGAGCCCGCCGCCGACACCGACGACCAGGATGCCGCCGACGGTGGCGAGCACGGCGACCAGCACCGGCAGGGTGACGGTCGTGGCCACGCCGATCTGGTTGAGCGCGGCGATGATTCCCAGGGCCATCACGGCCACGGCCGCCACATTGGCCAGGAAGCGGCCGTACGACAGCCCGCCCAGGGCCCCGGTGATGAGGTCGCGGACGGCCTTGGCGATCATGCCCGCGACCACGACGATCACCAGCGCGACGATGCCCCGCGGAATCCAGGCGATGACGTCGTTGAGCAGTGTGCTGATCGGGTTCGGTCCGAAGACGTTGAACGCGAGCGTCAGCACGAACAGCAGGGCGACGTAGTAGATGATCTTCCCGCACAGCTCGCTGGCGGTCCAGCGGCTGCGCTCGAAGTACTCGCCCACGCCGCCCCGGTGGAGGGCGCGGTCCAGGCCGACGCCGTGCAGGCCCTTGGCCACTCCCTTGCCCACGAGCCAGGCGATGATCCAGCCCACCACCAGGATCACCAGGAAGCCCAGCAGCAGCGGCACGAAGCCCGCGATCGCCTGCCAGGCGCTGGTCAGGCCCTGACCGATGTCCATACGTCCTCACCCCCGAATCGCTGGTTCCGTCCGGGGTGCCGGAGGTCGGTTCCGGACGGATACGGCGAAGAGAAGCGCGTTACTTCTCAGTTCCGCGATACCCGGCGCAGGATAATTGAACCGTTCCGAATGCCGGTGTCGAGTTGATTGCCCCGCCTTGTGGGAGAAATGGCCGTTCTATGGTTTTCTTTCATTGGAAAGGAGGCGACAATACGCCGCCGCAAATCGCGCGCGAAAAGGGAGGGCTCCGGAACACCACGGTGTTCCGGAGCCCTCCCTCGTAGGTGCCGCGGGGGTCAGCCCCCCGAGCCGGACTCCGCCTCTTCGCCGGACCGGGTCAGGTCCCAACCGCTGATCCCGCGCCAGGCCAGTCGCGCCACCAGTTGTTCGGCGGCGTCCTTGGGGATCGCGCCGTGGTTGTTCAACCAGTACCGGGCGCTGGTCTCGGCCATGCCGACCAGCGCGATGCTCAGCAGGTGCGCCTCGTCGTCGGAGATGCTGGTGTCCTGGCGGATGACCTCGCCGATCAGCTCCGCGCAGCGCTGGAACGTCTGCTCGCTCTTCTCCCGTACGGCCGGGAGGTTGCGCAGGTCGGACTCGAAGACCAGACGGAACGCCTCGCCGTCGCCCGCGACGAAGTCGAAGTAGGCCTGGAAGCTCGCGGTGACGCGTTGACGGTTGTCGTCGGTGCTCTCCAGGGCCTCCCGCTGCTTCTCGACCAGCGCCTCGGAGTGTTCCTCCAGGAGGGCCAGGTAGAGCTCCAGCTTCCCGGGGAAGTGCTGGTACAGGACCGGCTTGCTGACTCCCGCGCGGTCCGCGATCTCGTCCATCGCCGCGGCGTGGTAACCGCGGGCGACGAAGACCTCCTGAGCCGCTGCCAGGAGTTGGCGGCGGCGCCGGACCCGGGGCAGACGAGTGCCCCGGGCGCGGGCGTCTGATGGAGCTGTCACACCCACACCCTCCGAACTCGGCATGGCAGATGAGCGCCGTTCACCGGACATCTGCGTGGCTTGTGCTGCCGGGCGCGGTCTCGGCTCCGTGACGCGGCCCGCAGCTTTTCGCCCATCCTACTCCGGCGTAGGTTCGGTGTGGGCGGTGCGGACGCCCCCTCGCACCGGGCCGGGCGGCGTCGTGCCCCCTCGCACCGGGCCGGGCGGCGTCGTGCCCGGTCACGCCGTATCAGCGGCGTTCGTCCTCGTCCTGCCCGACCTCCCGGGCCTGCTCGATCACGTCCGCCTCGTCGGCCTGGTCGAAGCTCTCCCGGGCGGCTCCCTCGGTCCAGTCGTCACGGCCGTCGGCGTCGCCGTCGGCCCGCGCGCGCTGCTCGGCGGCGTCCGCCTCCGGCACGGCCGTCGCGGGGTCCTCGTCCACAGGGGCGGTGCGCCGCCGGTTCCCACTGTCGTCGGACGTTGTCACCGGGTCCTCCCAACATCGTCGCGGAACGTACGAGTGACACTACCCGCGCCGCCCGTCGGAACAGCGCGAGCCGCGCGGCGGTTGAGGGAGGTCAGGGGAGAGCCGGACGGTGCCGGGGGAGCGACGAGCACCACGCCTCCCCGGGGTGGGAATGCAATACCCCACCCGTTAGGTTGGGTATAAGTGCAAGCAGCTTCGCGCACCGCTCCCCGTCCCGTGGGCCCCTCGGCACGGGTGGATGCGAAGCGACCCGAACAGTCATGAGGAGTCACCGTGTCGCTGCCGCCGCTGGTCGAACCAGCCGCCGAGCTGACCGTGGACGAGGTGCGCCGCTACTCGCGCCACCTGATCATCCCCGACGTGGGTATGGACGGCCAGAAGCGCCTGAAGAACGCCAAGGTGCTGGTCGTCGGCGCGGGCGGCCTCGGCTCCCCGGCGCTGCTGTACCTGGCCGCCGCCGGTGTGGGCACGCTCGGCATCATCGACTTCGACGTCGTCGACGAGTCCAACCTCCAGCGCCAGGTCATCCACGGGCAGAGCGACGTCGGCCGCCCCAAGGCCGAGTCCGCCCGGGACAGCATCAAGGAGGTGAACCCCAACGTCGAGGTCGTCCTGCACCAGGACCGGCTGGACTCCGACAACGCGCTGGAGATCTTCGCCCCGTACGACCTGATCCTGGACGGCACCGACAACTTCGCCACCCGGTACCTGGTCAACGACGCCGCCGTCATCCTGAACAAGCCCTACGTGTGGGGTTCCATCTACCGGTTCGACGGCCAGGTCAGCGTCTTCTGGAACGAGTACGGGCCGCAGTACCGCGACCTCTACCCCGAGCCCCCGCCGCCCGGCATGGTGCCCTCCTGCGCCGAGGGCGGCGTCCTCGGCGTGCTGTGCGCGTCCATCGGCTCGGTGATGGTCAACGAGGCGATCAAGCTGATCACCGGGATCGGTGACCCGCTGGTCGGCCGCCTGCTCATCTTCGACGCCCTGGAGATGACCTGGCGCGAGGTGAAGGTCCGCAAGGACCCCGACACCGAGCCCGTCACGGAGCTCATCGACTACGAGGCCTTCTGCGGCGTGGTGTCGGACGAGGCCACCGAGGCCGCCGCGGGTTCCACCATCACCGCGCCGGAGCTCAAGGACCTGCTGGACAACAAGCCCGACGAGATCTTCCTCGTGGACGTGCGCGAGAAGAACGAGTTCGAGATCGTCCGCATCCCGGGTTCCACGCTGATCCCCAAGGGCGAGTTCCTGAACGGCAAGGCGTTCGAGCAGCTGCCGCAGGACCGGCGCGTGGTCCTGCACTGCAAGTCCGGCGTGCGTTCGGCGGAGGCCCTGGCCGCGGTCAAGGCCGCCGGGTTCGCCGACGCCGTGCACGTGGGCGGCGGAGTGCTGGCCTGGATCAACCAGGTCGACCCGAGCCTGCCCGAGTACTAGCCCGTACGCGTACCACCGAGGGGCGGCGCCGGGACGGACCCGGCGCCGCCCCCTCGCGTCTCGTGGTGGAGTTTTTCCGAGTTCCGCACCCCTACCCAAGCGGACCAGTGGGTACCCATCACCCACGGGGCGCGGTACCGACCTCCGGTGCGGGCCCCCGCCGCGAGGAGGTGGCGTGATGCGTGAGAAGGGACGCTGGGCGGACGTGGCCACGGTCGTCGTCGGACTGGCCGTGGGGCTGAGCTGGATCGGGCACGGGATGTACGGCTTTTCCGGAGCGACGTTCCTCCTGGTGGGGCTGGCGGTCATCGTCATGGGCGTGATGTCCCTGACTCGGCCCGGCGCGCTGGTGACCGAGCTCGCCGTGACGGCCGCCGGGGTGCTGCTGTTCGTCCTGCCCTGGGTGCTGGACTACGTTCACGTCCTGCCCGCCGCGGTGACGGCGTGGGTCGGTGGCGTGGTGATCGCCGCCCTGGGCGTGAACGGTCTGGTCCAGGCCCGGGCGGCGCGCAGGCGCGACCCCGAGCTGGCCTGGGGGCAGCACATGAACGTGGTGTCCGAGTAGGCCGTCCCGCGCCGGACGTCGCGCGAGTGTCGGCGGGGGCGGATAGGCTCGGCGCATGGTCGAGCCCCCTGCCCCGCGAGTCGACGACGGCCCGGTCGACGAGTACACCGAGGAGGTCCTCTCGGTGGTCGAGCGCATCCCGCCCGGCCGGGTGATGAGCTACGGGGACGTCGCCGAGTACGTCGGCAGGGGCGGGCCCCGCCAGGTGGGGGCGGTGATGTCCCGCTGGGGCGGAGGGGTGCCCTGGTGGCGTGTCGTGCGCTCGGACGGCAGACCCGCCGAGGGCCACCTCGTACGGGCCCGGTCGCACTACGCCGAGGAGGCCACCCCGATGCGTCCCGGCGCGGATCGCGTCGACATGCGACAAGCCCGATGGGACGGGGCGAGCGGGGACTGACGGGGCTCCGGAGCGCCGCCGTCGCGTCCACGATGGTCGTCGACCTCTGGTGAACTGGAGGCGTGAAGACATCCCCGTACCGTCTTGTGCGGCGCGCCCACCAGGTGCTGCCGCCTCCGGTGCTGGACGAGAACCAGCAGCGGGTGGTCGACCACCCCGGTGGGCCGCTCCTGGTCCTGGCGGGCCCCGGGACCGGCAAGACCACCACCGTCGTCGAGGCCGTGGTGGATCGGATCGACAACCGCGGCGTTGACCCCTCCCGCGTCCTGGTGCTCACCTTCAGCCGTAAGGCCGCCCAGGAACTGCGTGAGCGCATCACCGCGCGACTGCGGCGCACCACCCGTGAGCCGCTGGCGCTGACGTTCCACAGCTACGCCTACGCGTTGATCCGGCGCGAGTTCCAGCGGATGGGCGACCTCCCCCCGCGCCTGCTCTCCGGCCCCGAACAGCTCATGGAGGTCCGCGAACTGCTCAGGTGGGAGTTCGGGGACGGCGCCGAGGCGTGGCCCGAGCGACTGCGCCCGGCCCTGGAGACGCGCGGGTTCGCCGAGGAGCTGCGCGACTTCCTGATGCGCGCCCAGGAGCGCGGTCTGGGCCCGGCCGAGCTGGCCCGGGTCGCCGCCGAGCGCGACCGCGACGACTGGGCGGCCGCCGCCGGGTTCCTGTCCCGGATGAACGGGCGCTTCGACGTCGCGCCCGTGCCCACGCTGAACTACGCCGAGCTGGTGCGCGTCGCCGCCAACATGCTCTCCGACCCCGAGGTGCAAGCACGCGAGCGGGCCGCACACGAGGTGGTCTTCGTCGACGAGTACCAGGACACCGACCCGGCCCAGGAGGAGCTGCTGCGCGCCCTGGCGGGCGACGGCCGCGACCTCGTCGCGGTGGGCGATCCGGACCAGTCGATCTACGCCTTCCGCGGTGCCGAGGTGGACAACATCCTCGACTTCCCGCGCCGCTTCCCCACAGCGCGCCGTACCGACGCACCGGTCGTGGCCCTGCGCACCTGTCGTCGCAGCGGGGCCGTGCTGCTGGCCGCCTCGCGCGGTGTCACGCGCAGGCTGCCCGCCGTCGCGCCGGCGCATGGCTGGGTCAACGCGCACCGGGACCTGGTCCCCGCAGAGGGCGTACCCGACGGTGAGGTCCAGGTGCTGATGGCGGACAGCACCACCCAGGAGGCGGCGGTCGTCGCCGACACCCTGCGCCGCGCCCACCTGGTGGACGGCGTGCCGTGGTCGGACATGGCGGTGCTGGTGCGCTCGTCGAGCCGACAGCTGCCGGTGCTGCGCCGCGCGCTCACGGCCGCGTCGGTGCCGGTGGTCGTGGGCTCCGACGACCTGCCCGTGGCCGCCGAACCGATCGTGCGGCCGCTGCTGGGCCTGATCCGTTACGGGCTGCGGCCGCAGGAGTTGGACGAGGACGCGGCCCGCGAGCTCCTCATGAGCCCCTTCGGGGAGGCGGACTCGGTGCGGCTGCGGCGGCTGGTGCGCGCCCTGCGGCGGCTGGACCTGGACCGGGTTCGCGACGGCGCGACGTCATCCGACGCCTCCGACGCCTCCGACGCGTCCGACGAGGAGGCCGCGGACACCGGATACCGGCCCTCCTCCCGGCTGCTCGTGGACGCCCTGCGCGATCCGGGCGAGCTCACCCTCGTCGACCCCGCCGTGGCCGCACCGGCCGTGCGCGTCGCCCAGGCGCTGAGCACCGTCCGGGAGCTGACCGCCCGGGGAGCCGACGCGGAACAGGTGCTCTGGGAGCTCTGGCGTGAGAGCGGCCTCACCGACCGCCTCATGCGCGCCAGCCTGGCCGGAGGCCGACGGGGCGCCGCCGCCGACCGTGACCTGGACGCCGTCGTGGCCCTCTTCGAGAGCGCCGCCCGCTACTGCGACCGCCTCCCGCCCGGCACCCCGGACGGCTTCCTCGAGGACCTCGCCGCTCAGGAGATCCCCGGCGACAGCCTCGCCGAGCGCGCCCCCGAGGGCGAGGCCGTGCGCATCCTCACCGCCCACCGCTCCAAGGGCCTGGAGTGGGGTCTGGTCGTCGTGGCCGGAGCCCAGGAGGGGGAGTGGCCGGACCTGCGCCTGCGCGGCTCCCTGCTCGGTGTGGAGGAGCTCGTGGACGCGGGCAGCCACGCCGCCGACTCCTTCGGCGCGGCCCTGGCCTCCAAACTCCTCGACGAGGAACGCCGTCTGTTCTACGTCGCCCTCACCCGGGCCCGCCGGTCCCTGTACGTCACCTGCGTGGGCGGCGAGGACTCCGACGAACGCCCCTCCCGCTTCCTCAACGAGATGGGCCTGGGCGACCCGGAACCGGTCAGCACCGGACGGCGCTGGCTCTCCCTGCCCGCGCTCGTCGCCGACCTGCGCTCGGTGGTCACCGACCCCGAGGCTCCCGACCCGCTGCGCACCGCGGCCGCCGCCCACCTGGCACGCCTGGCCGAGGAGGGCGTGCGGGGCGCCGACCCGGCGGAGTGGTACGCCCTCACGCCCTTCACCGACGACCGGCCCCTGGCCGACCCCGAGGACACCGTGCGGGTGTCGCCCTCCCAGGTGGAGAGCTTCACCAACTGCCAACTGCGGTGGCTGCTGGAACGCGCCGCGGGGGCCTCCTCCGGGGGCTCCGCCTCCGCGCTCGGCACCGTCGTGCACGCCGTCGCCGTGCTGGTCGCCGAGGGCGGCAGCGCCGAGGAGGTGGGCGCGCGCATGGACGAGATCTGGTCGGACCTCGACTTCGGCGGCCCCTGGCAGGCCGACAAACAGCGCGAGCGCGCCGACGAGATGGTCCGCAAGTTCGTCTCCTGGGACGCGGCCAACGACCGCGAACTGGTCGTCACGGAGGAGGGCTTCAAGGTGGACGTGGGCGGGATCGAGATCACCGGCCGGGTCGACCGCCTCGAACGCGACGGCGAGGGCCGCGCCGTGGTCGTGGACATCAAGACCGGCGGCAGCAAGGCCGACGACCTGGCCCGCCACCCGCAGCTCGGGGTCTACCAGATGGCCGTGCTCCGGGGCGCCTTCGCCAAGCTCGGCCTGGCCGAGCCCGGCGGCGCCGCCCTCGTCCAGGTCGGAGAGAAAATCAAGAGCTACCGCGAACAGGTCCAGCCCCCGCTGGGCGAGGACCCCGACCCCGGATGGGCGCACGCTCTCGTGCGCGAGGTCGCCACCGGTATGGGCGGGTCCCGGTTCGCCGCCACCCGCAACACCGGGTGCAACGCGTGCGCCGTGCGCGCCTGCTGCCCGGTCCAGGACGAGGGCCGACATGTCTGAACCCTTCCCCGGGGCGACCGCCGCCTCCGGGACCTCCGACGTCCACAGACCCCGGTTCGGCCCGGCCGAACTGGCCCGGCTGCTCAAGCGCCCCGAACCCACGGCCGAGCAGGCCCGGGTCATCGCGGCACCGCTGGAGCCGGGGGTGGTGATCGCCGGTGCCGGGTCGGGCAAGAGCGAGACGATGGCGGCGCGCGTGGTGTGGCTGGTCGCCAACGGCCACGTGCGCCCCGAGCAGGTGCTCGGACTGACGTTCACCCGCAAGGCCACCGCCGAGCTGGCCGAGCGCGTGCGCAAACGGTTGGAGCAGCTGCGCGCCACCGAGCAGCTGCCGGACGAGCTCCTGGACGGCGAACCCACCATCTCCACGTACAACTCCTACGCGGGGCGGATCGTCGCCGACCACGCGCTGAGGGAGGCGGTCGAACCCACGTCCCGCCTGCTCAGCGAGGGTCAGGCCTGGCAGCTGGCCGCCCGGATCGTCGGCGAGTACGACGGTCCCATGGACCGCGTGAACGTCGGGGCGGACACCGTCACCCGCCGCGTCCTGGACCTGTCCGGGCAGATCTCCGACCACCTCACCACCACCGACCAGGTGCGGGGCGTCGGCCGCTGGATTCAGGCCGGGGTGGACGCGATGACGCGCAGGCCCACGCAACCCACCAGGGACCTGGTCGACACCCAGCGCCGCCGCGAGCAGTTGCTGCCCCTGGTGGACCGCTACAACCACGCCAAGCACACCCGGGAGGCGATGGACTTCGGCGACCAGATGGCGCTGGCGGCCCGCATCGCCCAGAACCACGCCGAGGTCGGGCTGATCGAGCGCGGCCGGTTCCGCGTGGTGCTCCTCGACGAGTACCAGGACACCAGCCACGCCCAGCTCGTGCTGTTGCGCGCGCTGTTCGGCGAGGGGCACGCGGTGACCGCGGTGGGCGACCCCTGCCAGTCCATCTACGGGTGGCGCGGGGCGATCGCCGCCAACCTCACCAGCTTCCCCACCGACTTCCCGGTCGCCCCCGGGCGGCCCGCCCCGGTGCGCCGCCTCACGTTGAGCTTCCGCAACGGGGAACGGGTCCTGCGGGTGGCCGAGCGCGTCTCGGAGCCGCTGCGGGCCGAGGCGGCGGATGTCCCCGTGCTGCACCCGGCCCCGGTGCGGCAGGGGCGCGGCACGGCGCGGGCGGGCCTGTTCACTACGGAGACGGAGGAGGCCGCGTGGATCGCCGACCACGTGCGGGACCTGCTCAGGGCGGACGCCGGGAGTCCGGGCGGCCAGGTGTTCGCCCCGGACGGGCTGGTCTGGCCGGAGGGTGAGACCGGAGGTGGGCCGGACGGCGGGATCAGCCCCGGCGACGTCGCGGTCCTGTGCCGCAAGCGCTCCCAGTTCCCGCCGCTCCGCGAGGCCCTGGAGGCGCACGGAATCCCGGTGGAGGTCGTCGGCCTGGGCGGGCTCATGCTCGTGCCCGAGGTCCGCGACATCATCGCCACCCTGCGCGTGGTGCACGACGCCTCCGCCGGGAACGAACTGGCCCGCCTGCTCACGGGCCCGCGCTGGCGGATGGGCCCGCGCGACCTCGCCGCCCTCGGCGCCCGCGCCGCAGAACTGGCCCGCGACACCCGCCGCGACCTCACCGGAGCGGCGGCCGAGGAGGGGGAGTCGCGGGAACCGGACGACCTGCTGCGCCGTACGGTCCTGGACCTGACCGCCGAGAGCGGCAGCCTCGTGGACGCCGTCGACGACCCCGGTGACGCCGAGAACTACTCCGAGGCGGCCTACGAGCGCCTCGGGCGCCTCGCCGAGGAGCTGCGCGCCCTGCGCAAGCTCGTGGGCCAGCCGCTGCCGGACCTGGTCACCGAGGTCGAGCGCGTGCTGGGCCTGGACATCGAGGTGGGCGCGCGCACGCACCGCGACCCCCTCTCGGCCCGCGCCGACCTGGACGCCTTCGTGGACCACGCGGTGCGCTTCGTCGGCAACTCCGAGGACCCCACCCTCGGGAGCTTCCTCGGCTACCTCAACGCGGCCGAGGAGAACGAGAGCGCCCTCAGCCCGGGGGAGCGCGTGGGCGGCTCCGACAGCGTGAAGCTCATGACCATGCACGGTGCCAAGGGCCTGGAGTGGCCCGTGGTGATCGTGCCCGGGGTGAGCGCGGGCGCACGCGCACCGCTCTTCCCGGCCAAGGCGCGCGACTCGCACGCCTGGGTGAAGGCCGATCACCAGCTGCCGTACCCGCTGCGGGGCGACCGCTCCAGCCTGCCCGCGCTGCGCGGGGTGGAGAAGGAGGACATCACCGCCTTCAAGGAGGCGGAGGAGGCCCGCCACCTCATGGAGGAGCGGCGGCTGGCGTACGTGGCGGTCACCCGTGCCTCCTACGAGCTGGTGTGCACCGGCCACTGGTGGGGGCGCACGGGCAGCACGCCGCGCGGGCCCTCGGAGTTCCTGGAGGAGATCCGGGAGGCCTGTGAGCGGGGGGCCGGGAGCGTGGAGCGCTGGGACCCTCCGCCGGACCCCGAGGACACCAACCCGCACGACGAGGAGGAGTCGTCGGCGGTGTGGCCGCCGGAGGAGATCCCGGCCGCCTCCGGTTCCTCCGGTGCCGCCGAGGCCGTTCCGGCGCCGGTCGTGCCGGAACCCGTACCGGATTTCGAGTTCGGTCCCGAACCCGACTTCGAGTACGAGCCGGAACACGACCCCGAGTTCGGGCCGGAACCGAATCTCGACGGTGATCCGGAGTACGCGTACGAACCGGAGCCCGGGTACGAGCCTCCGCCCGAACCGGAGCCCGGGCCCGGGGCGGGGGGAGCCCGTGAGCGGCCCGCACCGGACTCCCGGCGCGCCCAGATCCTGGCCGGGGCCGCGCTGGTGGAACGGGCCCGCGCCGAGCTGCGGGCCGGGAGACCGGCCGGACCGAGGAGGCCGCCCGAGGGGCTGCGGCGCAGACTCCAGGGCTGGGAGCGGGACACCGAGCTGCTCCTCGCCCACCGCGACCGCGCTGTCACGGGGCCGAGGGAGGGTCCGGTGCAGGTCGAGTTGCCCGATCACCTGTCGGTGTCGTCGATGGTCTGGCTGGCGCGCGACCCCGCGGCGCTGGCCCGGCAGATCCGGCGGCCGCTGCCCAGGCCGCCCGCACCGCACACCCGGCGGGGAACGGCCTTCCACACGTGGCTGGAACAGCGGTTCGGGCAGCACGCGACCCTGCTGGACGAGCTTCCCGGGGCGGCCGACGAGACGGCGGGGGAGGACGAGGACCTCGCCGAGCTCCAGCGCAGGTTCGAGGAGAGCGAGTGGGGGCCGCGTGTCCCCGTCGAGGTGGAGGTGCCGTTCGAGACGGTCATCGGTGACCGGCTGATCCGGGGGCGGATGGACGCCGTGTTCCACGACGCCGACACCGGTCGGTACGACGTCGTGGACTGGAAGACCGGTCGGCCGCCCGGCAACGACGTGGAGCGCCGGGCCGTCGGGGTGCAGCTGGCCGCCTACCGGCTGGCCTGGGCCGACCTGGCCGGTGTGGAGTTGGGCGAGGTCCGCGCCGCTTTCCACTACGTGCGGGCGGGGGAGACGGTGCGGCCCACCGACCTCCTGGACGCGGACGGGCTGGCGGCGCTGATCACCGACATCCCCGAGCCCGGCTGACGGCCGGGTGCCCGTTCACCGGCCGGACCCGCGCGGGTCCGACCGGTGAACGCGTCGGTGAGGCCCGGACCGCCTCAGACCATGCCGAAGACGAAGCCGCCGGGGGAGTCGAGGTCGTCCCCGAACAGGAACCGGCGGGCGGACAGCACGAACTCCTCGCGGCTCATGACGCCGTCGCCGTCGGTGTCCACGTGCGCGAACCGCGTGCGGGCGTCGTCCTCGTCGGCGCCTAGGGCCTTGGCGTACACCAGGAACTCCTCCTGGCTGATGGTGCCGTCGCCGTCGCCGTCCAACAGGTCGAAGACGGCCTCCGCGACGGCCTCGGCCGTGTTCGACCGGCTCCGGTCCTCCGAGGCCTCCTGCATGGCGCCCACGAACCGCTCACGGTCCAGGCGCACCTCGTCGGAGGCGCGTACCAGCATCTCCCACAGGGACTCGTACGCCTCCTGGACGGCCAGGGCCCGGGGCGCCGACGCCTCCAGGCCGTAGCCGGAGACGTACCGGTCGACGAGCCTCTGGTAGTCCGTCCAGGTCAGGGTCTGGTCGCCATCGGTGTCGAGGGCGTCGAAGAGATCGCCGAACCTCGCGGTGATCTGGGGTTGGTTGCTCATGCGGGCCTCCTGTGAGAGTGGGGGCGGCCTGTCCCGCCCCGTGACGTCAGAGTCCCGGGAGGTACGAAAGGTTCCCTGTTCACACGGGTGGGGGACCATGGCGCGCGTGTCGACGGCCGGAATTCCCCCAGGTGGCGGGCGCGGTGCGGTTGCGACTGACCGAACTGGCGGACGGCATGTCCGAGGGTAGCGCGATGCCCACCGAGCGTGAGATTTCCGAGTGATTCGGTGCGGACCGCGAGACCGTGCGCCGGGCCCTGCGCGACCTGGTGTCGGAGGCGGCTCCGCCGGGGTCGGTGCGGTCACCGGGGTCCTGAGCGGCGCTCACGACGCCGACACCCTGCGCGGTTCCGGGGCCACGCGCGTGCCGGGCGCGGTCGCCGACCTGCCCGCGCTGCTCGCCGAGCGCGAGTCCGTCCGGGTCTGACACCCCCTTGCCTTTTCGGACGTCGGACGCCCCCGCACCTCCTGGTGGTGCGGGGGCGTCCGCGTCGGGGCGGGTCGGCCGGGTCAGGAGGCGAGGACCGCCTCGATCTGGCCCATGGCCTCCCGCATACCGTCGGCCATGCCCATGTCCAACATCCTCTCCATCGCCTCCGTGGACGCGAAGGTGGTGCGCGTGACCATGCGGGAGCCGTCGCCGCGTTCGCCGATCTCCACACGGACGGCGGCGACCGGTAGGTCGCCCGCCTCACCCGGCGTCTCGCCGAAACCGTCCGTGAACTCCAGTGAGCGCGGCGCGTCCACCCCCTCCACCTGCCACCAGCCGTGGTGACGGTCGCCCTCGGGGCCGGTCATGTAGTAGGTGACGGCGCCGCCCGGGGCGAGCTCGTGCCGGACGACGGTGGCCGGGTAGGTCGGCGGACCCCACCAGCGCTCCAGCTGGCGCGGGTCCGACCACAGCTCCCAGGCCCGTCCGACCGTGGCCGGGAGGTCACAGGTGATGGTGAGAGTCAGGTTCTCGAAGTCCTTGTCGACGCTGGTGACAGTCATCGGGTCGATCCTTTCGGTGGTGCTCGCGCCGATGCGCGCGGGCCCGGCGGCCTCGGCCGCCGTGTGCGCTCCGCGTCGGCGCCGGTCAGGCTCCCGGCGCCTGGGCCCCGTCCCGCGCGCGGCGGTCCGTCTCGGGCTCCTCGGCGACCAGCAGGGCCATGCGGCCCATCCGGCCGATCCACAGCTCCTCGATCCGGTCGAGGGCCGCCCGGGCCCGGCGCAGGGCGGCGGGTTCGGTGCGCACCAGCTGCTCCCGTCCCCGCCGTTCCTTGCTGACCAGCCCGGCCCGTTCCAGCACGGCGACGTGCTTCTGTACCGCCGCGAAACTCATCGGGTAGTCCTCGGCCAACCGCGAGACGGACAGTTCGCCCTCCACCGAGCGGTGGAGGATGTCGCGACGGGTGGCGTCGGAGAGGGCGTGGAACACCCGGTCCACGCTCTCGTCCTCGTGGGGCGCATCATGAACAACCATTTGGTTGTACGTTAGCGCGTTTCGCACACCGTGACAAGGGCCCGTCGAGGTCACGGACGGTTTGTCCGGGTTCTAAGGTCGATCCTGACAAGGACGTCTAGGACGACAAGGACGACAGATGGACGCGCGCGCCTACATCGAGGCCCACCGGGACGAGTTCCTCGCCTCCCTCAAGGAGTGGCTGGCGATCCCCTCGATCTCCGCCGACCCCGAGCACCACGACGACGTGCGCCGGTCGGCCCGCTGGCTCGCCGACCACCTCACCGCGACCGGGTTCCCCACCGTGGAGGTCTGGGAGACCCCGGGCCTGCCCGCCGTGTACGCCGAGTGGCCCGCCGCCGACCCGGCCGCGCCCACCGTGCTCGTCTACGGCCACCACGACGTCCAGCCCGTCGACCCCCTCGACGAGTGGGAGACCGAACCCTTCGTGCCCACCGAGCGCGGCACCTCCCTCTACGCCCGGGGCGCCTCCGACGACAAGGGACAGGTCCTCTTCCACGCCCTCGGCGTCCGCGCCGCCCTGGCCGCCTCCGGCGAGCAGGCCCCGCCGGTCACCGTCAAGCTCCTCGTCGAGGGCGAGGAGGAGTCCGGCTCCGTCCACTTCGCCGAGCTCATGAAGGCCAACCGCGACCGCCTGGACTGCGACGTCGCCGTCATCTCCGACACCACCATGTGGGCGGCGGACACCCCCTCGATGTGTGTGGGCATGCGCGGCGTCACCGACGTCGAGATCAGCCTGCGCGGTCCCGGGCGCGACCTGCACAGCGGTTCCTTCGGCGGCGCCGTCCCCAACCCCCTCAAGGTCATGAGCGACCTCCTCTCCGGCCTGCACGACGCGGACGACCGGGTCGCCATCCCCGGCTTCTACGACGGTGTCGTCGAGGCCAGCGCCGAGGAGCGCGAACTCATCGCCCGCCTGCCCTTCGACGAGGAGGAGTGGCTCGCCACCGCCGCCTCCACCGCCGCGCGCGGCGAGAAGGGGTACAGCACCCTGGAGCGCGTCTGGCTGCGGCCCACCGCCGAGATCAACGGCATGTGGGGCGGCCACACCGGCGCGGGCGGCAAGACCATCGTCCCCCGCTCGGCGCACGCCAAGATCAGCTTCCGCCTCGTGCCCGGCCAGGAACCCCTGGAGATCCAGGACCGGGTCCGCGCCTACGTGGAGGCCAACACCCCCGAAGGCGTCACCGCCGAACTGGAGTTCGGCGGCCCCGGCGTTCGCGCGTGCGCCTCCGACCTGTCCTCCACCGCGCTCAGGGCCGCGCGCTCCGCCATGGGACGCGCGTTCGGCACCGAGGTCCTCTTCACCCGCGAGGGCGGCAGCGGTCCCGAGGCCGACATCGCCGACATCCTCGACGCGCCGCTGGTGTTCGTCGCCGTGGGCCTCAACGAGGACCGCATCCACGCTCCCAACGAGAAGGTGGAGACCCCGCTCCTGCTCAAGGGCGCGGAGAGCGTCGCCTACCTGTGGGAGGAGCTGGGCGCGGCCAAGGACGGCTGAGCCCGGCCCCACAGGCGCCCCGACGGTACCGATCGCGGCCGCCCCCGCCGGGCGGCGGCCGCGCGGCCTCCCCACGGGTTTGCCCAACGGGAGTGCGCCAGGCCCCGTAAGGCGTTACACCTGGGGAAGGACCACCACGTCGGAAGGTGTCATGGAAACCGAAGCCACACCCCTGCTCGCCCGCTCGACCGTCGACCCCGTCGGGCACCGGCGCGGTGACGACGACTGGCTGGCGGCCGCCTGGGCCGATCCCGCGACGCGGGTCCTCGTCCTGGAGGGCGGCGAACCCGGCAGCTACGGCTGGCAGGCGCTCATGGCCAAGCAGTCACGCGCGCTGGTCACCACCGGACAGACCCGGGAACTCGTCCTGGTCGACCCCCACCACGCGCCCCCGGGAGAGCGCTACCTCCTCGGCAGCGACGGCGAACGCGCCTACTTCGCGGTCCGCTCCCACCGGGAGCTGGCCGACAACCCCGTCGCCGAACCCGCGTCCCTGCGCGAGGTCGGCGCGATCCTCAGCGACCACGACACCGGTCTGTTCACCCGGGCCATCGCCCTCGCCAACTGGAACGCCAGCCACGGGTTCTGTCCCCGCTGCGGTTCCCGCACACGCATCGAGAAGGCCGGGCACGTCAGGGTGTGTGAGGAGGAGGGGACCGAACAGTTCCCGCGGATGGACCCCGCCGTCATCATGCTCGTGCACCGCGAACGCGACGGCCGCGAGGAGTGCCTGCTCGGCAACAACCCCCACTGGGACGCGCGCCGCTTCTCCGTACTCGCCGGGTTCGTCGACGCGGGGGAGTCGCTCGAAGCGGCGGTCATCCGTGAGGTGGCCGAGGAGGCGGGCGTGGTCGTGGAGTCGCCCCGCTACCTGACCTCGCAGCCCTGGCCCTTCCCGCGCAGCCTCATGATGGGCTACACCGCCCGCGCGGTGGGCGAGACCGAACGCACCGACGACGAGATCGCCGAGACCCGCTGGTTCACCAGGGCGGCCCTGGCCGAGGCCGTGCACGCCGAGGAGGTCGTCCTCCCCGGCCGGGTGTCCATCGCCCGCACGCTCATCGAACACTGGTACGGCGCGGAACTGCCCGGAGGCTGGTGAACGGCGGGGACAGAACCGCCACCGCCTCCCTCAAGGCGTCCGCCCGCGCCCGGCCGTACCGCTGGCGCCTCTCCCGGGCGGACCGCCACCACGGACCGCCCGCCCCTCCACCGGGACGCTCGCGGCCCGACTCGTCAGGCGCTCTCAGGGTTGTTCAGGCGGTTCCCGTCAGCTCGTCCGGCAGGACGGTCAGCGGACTCGTGCTGCTGTCCACCACGTCCTGCGCCAGCTCTGCGACCTTGCGGCCCCGCGACCTCGCCGACGAACGCAGTCTCTCGAACGCCTCGCGCGGCGGCATGGTGTGCCGCTCCGCCAGGACACCGATCGCCTGCTCCACCACGACCCGCGAGTGCAGCGCGTGCTCCAGCTGCGTGATCGTGTGCCGCAGGCGCTCCACCTCGGTGGCCCCCTCCGGGGCACGGCCGGGCGCCTGTGTGCGGGGACGCGCGCTCCCCGCCTCGGAGGTGAGCAGGTCCGCCAGCACCATGGCGCTGACCAGGTCCGGCGCCTCGTGTCCGTGCTGGTCGCCGCCCACGCGCCACCCGTTCGGGGTGCGCCGCACCACCTCGACGGTCACCGTGTCGCTGACCGCCACGTCATGAGGCCTCATATCGTCCCCCAACTCAACACTTCCCGTCATCGTCCGGGCTATGGAGCCGGCCGCCCAGCCGTGGGGACGCCGGGGGTGTCCGCCCCCTGGGGGGAGGGGGTCCCGCCGCGCGGGCCGCACCGGGCGGCCCGCGCCGTACGTCCTCAGGACAGTTCGGCCAGCTTCTTCTTCACCTGAGCGAGCGACGGGTTGGTCATCGCGGTCTCGTCGCTGAAGACCACCGTGGGGACCGTCTGATTCCCGTTGTTGACCTTCATGACGTACTCCGCGGCCTCCGGATTCTCCTCGATGTTCACCTCGCGGACCGCGATCCCCTCACGGGAGAGCTGGCTCTTGAGGCGCTTGCAGTACCCGCACCAGGGGGTGCTGTACATCGTGAATCGTTCGGTGCCCGTACTCGTCATCTCGCTCACGTCTTCCTGGTCGACGGTCATGTTCGGGGATCAGTACGCCCATTCCAACACCAAGGGGGTCCCGCCGCTTCCCATGACCGTTCGACACAACGTGGGACGCCTCACACGGCCTCCTGGTTCTGGAATGTGTCGGCCGGGTCGTTCGCGCAGCTCGCGCGACCCGCGCCACGGACACCGCCCTCGCGGGCCCATCCGCTCCCGGCGACGACCGATACTTGAGAGACTGTGCGCCCACGGCGAGTCAGCCGCCCCGACCAGATGCAGGAGCACCATGGACCCCGACCGCGTCCTGGAGGGACTGGACCCGGAACAGACCGAGGCGGCGCGCGCCCTGCGCGGCCCCGTGTGCATCCTGGCCGGTGCCGGAACGGGGAAGACCAGGGCCATCACGCACCGGATCGCGCACGCCGTGGCCAGCGGGGTCGTCTCCGAACAACAGATCCTCGCGGTCACCTTCACCGCCCGCGCGGCGGGGGAGATGCGCGGTCGGCTCCGCTCCCTCGGCGCCCCCCGCGTGCAGGCCCGCACCTTCCACGCGGCCGCCCTGCGCCAGCTCGGGTTCTTCTGGCCACAGGTGATCGGCGGGGAGAAGCCCACACTCATCGAGAGCAAGCTCTCGGTGGTGGCCCGCGCGGCCAACTCGGTGGGCCAGCAGCCGGACCGGCTCGGGCTCCGCGACCTCGCCAGCGAGATCGAGTGGGCCAAGGTCACCCAGGTGCGTCCCAGCGACTACGACAAGGCGGTGGCCAAGGCCGGGCGGCAGGCCCCGATGAACGCCGGTGAGGTCGCCCGGGTGTTCGAGGCCTACGAGGAGCTGTGCCGCGAGCACAACCTCCTCGACTTCGAGTCGATGCTCGAACTCACCGCCGGGATGATCACCGAGTACCCCGCCATCGCCCAACGGGTCCGCGACCAGTACCGCTACTTCGTCGTCGACGAGTTCCAGGACGTCAACCCGCTCCAGAAGCTCCTCCTCGACGCCTGGCTCGGCGACCGCGACGACCTGTGCGTGGTGGGCGACCCCAGCCAGACCATCTACTCCTTCGCCGGGGCCACCCCCAGCTACCTCACCGGGTTCGGCGCCCGGTACCCGCACGCCACCGTGGTCCGGCTGGTGCGCGACTACCGCTCCACGCCCCAGGTGGTGCGGGTGGCCAACCACGTCATCGCGCAGGCGCGGGACACCACCTCCGCCAACCACCTCACCCTCCGGGCGCAGCGGCCCGACGGTCCGGACCCCCTGTACCAGGAGTACGACGACGAGCCCGCCGAGGCCACCGGGGTCGCCCGCAAGATCAGCGTGCTGCTGGAGGACGGCACCCCGGCCAGCCAGATCGCCGTGCTCGTGCGCACCAACTCCCAGTCGGCCTCCTACGAACAGGCGCTGGCCGACCAGGGCGTGCCCTTCACCGTGCGCGGTACCACCCGCTTCTTCGAGCGGCCCGAGATCAAACAGGCCGTGCACACCCTGCGCGGGGCCCGGCACGGGGCCGCCGACGAGGCGCCCGAACCCCTCGTCGCCACCGTGCGGAGCCTGCTGGCCCAGATGGGACTCACCGACACGGCCCCCGAGGGCCGCCAGGCCCGGGAGCGTTGGGAGTCGCTGTCGGCGCTCGCGCAGCTCGCCGAGGACATGGCGGCCCGTCCCGGACCGGACGGCGGGCCCGCCACCATGGGCGCGTTCGTCGAGGAGCTGGAGACACGCATGGCCACCGAGCACGCGCCCGGTTTCGAGGGCGTCACCATCGCGTCCCTGCACGCCGCCAAGGGCCTGGAGTGGGACGCGGTGTTCCTCGTGGGTCTCACCGAGGGCATGATCCCGATCATTTACGCGGAGACCGACGACGAGGTCGAGGAGGAGCGGCGGCTCTTCTACGTGGGGGTCACCCGCGCCCGAGAGCACCTGGCCATGTCGTGGTCCCTCGCACGCTCGCCCGGCGGCCGCAGGACCCGCAAACCCTCCCGTTTCCTCGACGGCCTGCGCCCGGCCTCACCGTCCACCGCCAACCGCCGGGACCGCCGCAAGGGAGGGGTGGTGCGCTGCCGGGTCTGCTCCGACGTGCTCTCCGACACCACCGAGCGCAAGCTCGGCCGCTGCCTGGACTGCCCTTCCACCTACGACGAGGCCCTGCTGGAACGCCTGCGCGACTGGCGCAGGAGCACCTCCCAGGAACAGAAGGTGCCCGCCTACGTCATCTTCACCGACGCCACCCTCCAGGCCATCGCCGAGCAGGAGCCCTCCAGCGTCTCCCAGCTCACGGCGGTGTCCGGCGTCGGACCGGCCAAGCTCGACCGTTACGGTGAGGCGGTGCTCGCACTGGTCGCGGGGAGGGAGCCGGCGGGGGAGACCGGTGAGGGAGAGGACGAGGATGAGTGAACACGACGCCAAACGCCGGGGCCAGTCGCTGGCCGACCTGCTGAGGGTCCTGGACCTGGAACGCATCGAGGTCAACATCTTCCGGGGCAGCAGCCCGGCGGAGGGGCCGCAGCGGGTCTTCGGCGGGCTGGTCGCCGGCCAGGCGCTCGTGGCGGCGGGGCGCACCGTGCCCGCCGAACGGTACGTGCACTCGTTGCACGCCTACTTCATACGGCCCGGCGACCCCACCGTCCCGATCGTCTACGAGGTCGACCGGGTCAGGGACGGGCGCTCGTTCACCACCCGCCGGGTGGTGGCCGTCCAGCACGGCAAGCCGATCTTCACGCTCTCCGCCTCCTTCCACAAGGAGGAGCCGGGGCTGGACCACCAGATCCCCATGCCGGACGTCCCGCCGCCCGAGGACCTGCTCAGCACCCGGGAACGTCTGCGCGAGGCGTTCGGAAAGGTGCCCAACTTCGTGCAGTGGCACCCGATCGAGATGCGTCCGGTCGGGGCGATGTCGTTCGAGGCCGAGCGCGACCCCGAACTGCGCACGGCGACCAACCCCGTGTGGTTCAAGGTCGACGGCCGTCTTCCCGACGACCGCCTCACCCAGGTGTGCCTGATGACCTACGCCTCCGACATGACCCTGCTGGACACCGTGCTGCTCCGGCACGGCCGCTCGTTCGCGGGCATCGCGATGGCCAGCCTCGACCACGCCATGTGGTTCCACCGCCCGTTCCGCGCCGACGAGTGGCTGCTGTACGCGCAGGAGTCGCCCACGGCCCAGGGCGCCCGCGGCCTGGCGCGCGGCCTGGTCTACACGAGGGACGGCAAGCTCGTCTGCTCCGTGGTGCAGGAGGGGATGATCCGCGTCGTGGACGCGGAGGGCTGGACCTAGGTGACCTGAGAGGTCGGGGACGCGGACCGGGGGGTTCCTCCCGGGGCCGGAGAGATCCTCGGCACAGGGCCCGGGAGCGTGCGCGGCAACGCTCCCGGGCCCTCGCGCATTCCCGGGAAGTTCTGGCCGGATGCGGACGTTTTCCCAGGTCAAAAATGGGTTGCCGATCTTTGTGGGCGGCCCGTAGTGTGTACTCGTCGAACCAACCGCTCTCGGTACAGGTGCGAGACCCTGTACCCGACATCGAAGGAGGTGCCCGATCTCATGACCACCACGGAAACGAAGCAGATGACCACGTTGACCCTCGGTTTCGAAGCTGCTCTGCGACTGTTCCCGCGCGGAATCGTGTCGGGCATCGGCCTGAGCGGTAGCACCATCGGCGGCGGTCTGAGCGCCGAGAACGGCCTCCAGGCCCTTGGCATGGTCCAGCTCATCGGATCTGGCTCCGTGTCCCAGGGGACCGGTGTGTCCGAAACCGGCGTGATCGGCAACCCGCGCCACGCGTCCGAGCCCGCCCTTGATCGCGGCTGGTTCACCGGTGGCATCAACAAGGCATCGCAGGAAACCCCGCGCTATGGCGCATCGGGGGAGTGTCCACGGAAGATTCCGGCCTAGAGCAGCACACAGGCCGAGATCCTCGACCGTGGCCGCGGACCCCGAATCAGGGGCCGCGGCTTTCTTTGTATCTCCGTCTTCTCCCACGTCCCCCAGGGACGTGGGAGAAGACGGCGGCATCGCAAGTCAGGTCCCACACCGGACCTGTTCCGGTGACTGAACACCGACCGCGTTGTACACGATCAAAGATCTTTGGAGGGCACCGATGCTCGCGTCGGTCCTGGAAGCGCCCCAGCTGGGCGAGGTCGACATTCCCTGCCGTACGGAGCCGGACCTGTTCTTCGCGGAGTCCCCCGCGGAGGTCGAGGCGGCCAAGGCGATCTGCGAAGCCTGCCCCATCCGGGAGCAGTGCCTGGCGGACGCGCTCGAACGGCGTGAGCCGTGGGGCGTCTGGGGCGGGCAGCTGCTCGTCTCCGGTCAGGTCGTCGCGCGCAAGCGCCCGCGTGGCCGTCCCCGCAAGAACCCCGCGCCCGTCGCGGCCTGAATCACCCCCCGACACCCCGAAGCACCCACGACACCGAAGGACGAAGACGATGATGCAGGAACTCATGCGGATGGTGGAGCGTACCGAGGAGGAGCCCCGCGAGCGGCAGGTCAGACGGCTCAGCGCCCGGCAGCTGCGGGCCCGGCAGCGCGAGGAGCGTCGGGCGGAGCGGGCGATCATGGAAATCGCGTGGTCGAGGCTGTGTTGACGCGGCCTGACCAGTGAGTGAACGGACGGGACCGGAGGGCGTGGAAGGCGCGCCGTCCGGTCTCGTTTGTGTAACCAAAAGTGCCGGGGAGGCCCGAACCGAGTCCCGTTGTGGGCCGTCCTCGCAGGCCAGAAGCCCCCTGGTCAGGGTGATTCCGTGACGCGGTCCCGTTGTCCGCTCCACGGACCCTGGGCGGACACGGCACGAAAGAAATCACATATCCGGACAACTCACACCTGTTCGCGGGGGCTTCCCTCGGATAACGTAAAGTTCGTGCTCTCGAACACCAAAGTCGAGGTACGACGCAGTCCTCGTCGCCGCCGCACCGTGTCGGCCTACAGGGACGGGGATACCACGGTCGTCCTCGTGCCCGCGACGTTCTCCCGCGCCGAGGAAAGGCGCTGGGTGGATCAGATGCTGCGAAAGCTCCAGGCCCGCGAGGAGCGCAGACACCCCGGAGACCGCGAACTCCACGAACGCGCGGTGGAACTCGCCGAACGCTACCTGGACGGCACGCACCTGCCCGACAGCGTCCGCTGGGTCGACAACCAGAACTCCCGCTGGGGCTCCTGCACGCCGGACACCCGCACCATCCGGATCTCCCGCCGTGTCGCCGGGATGCCCTCCTGGGTGGTGGACTACGTCCTGGTCCACGAACTCGCCCACCTGCGCATCCCGCACCACGGCCGGGACTTCTGGGAACTGGTCCGGCGCTTTCCCAAGGCCGACCGGGCGCGCGGCTACCTGGAGGGGTTCAGCGCGGGCACCCGCTCCGAGTGCGGCCACGGGGACCCCGCCGAGGCTCTCGAACACGACGAGGTCGCCTTCGAGGAGTAGAGCTACTCGGTCACGGTTCCTCCTGGGTGCCAGGGCGAAGATCTCGTCTGTGAGTTGTACAGGATGTTGTACGTCTCGCCGGGCGGCCTGGTGGGAGGGGCCCGGTCGCTCACTCACCCGACGCGTCGAGCTCCCGCTCGGAGGCCCTCAGGTCGGTGGTGAGGCGCACCAGCACGACCGCGCTGACCACGAGCAGCACACCGAACACCGCCGCGTAGTAGGCGCTGGTCCCGCCCCACTCACCGGAGACCGCCGACCGGCCCAGGACCGCCACCAGCAGCACACCCATGAAACCGCAGACCGCCTGGCACAACCGCAGGGAGCGCCGCCTCTGCTCCACCCGGGCGCGGGCGGCCTCGCGCGGACCGGCCACTCCCGAGCGCTCGTCGGCCAGCAGCCGCTCGGCGGCGGCGCGGACCCGTCGGGCCAGCAGGACCAGGACCAGCCCGCCCACCATGCCGACCACGGTGATCAGACCCATGACGCGGGCCCCGGTACGTCTGGACGTGGGTGCATGGCCTGTTCCGTTCCGTCGTCTCGCAGCGGTCGCCGCCCCAGTCTGGCACTCCACGCGAGGGGGCCCGGCCGGAGTCCCCCGACCGGGCCCCTCGACGCGCGTCAGCGGGCGGTGGCGTTCCCCTGGTGCTCGCGGACCGCACGCACGGCGGCCCCCACCAGCGACCGCACCGAGTCGTCGGTGGGTTCGGGCAGCGACCCCGCCGGGAACCAGTCCAGCCCGGCCGACTCGTCCGGGTCGCGCACCAGCACGGCGTCGGCCGGGGCCAGCGCCGCGTACTGCACGTCCAGGTGGAAGCTCCCCCCGCCGCACGGCACCGCGTGCCGGTCCAGCCGCACCGGGTCGGGCAGCAGGGTCAGACCCCTGATCCCCGACTCCTCGGCGGCCTCCCTCAGGGCGGCGCCGCCCAGCGTGGTGTCCTCCGGCTCACAGTGCCCGCCGGTCTGCAACCACATCCGGTGGACCCGGTGCAGCACCAGCGCCACCCGGGAACCGTCGGCGGACACGATCGCCGAACTCGCGGTCAGGTGCCCGGGCAGGCACGAACGCCACATGGCGTCGGCGTGCGCGTCCAGATGGTCGACGTAGGAACGGCGCAGCTCCTCCTGCCCGGCGTCGGGCGCGGTCCATGCGCCCAGGACCGCCCGGGCGTTCGCGTGCAGGACCACCTACTTGCCGTCCTCGTCCTGGTCGTCGCCGGGCCTGGGCCGCTCCGAGCCGTCCGGGTCGGTCAGCGACGAGATGTCGAAGTCAGTCCCCTCGAACTCGCTCCGCCCGTTAACGAAGGCGTCCGGGTTGTCCAGGTCGGCGCCGGTGGGCATCAGGTCCGGGTGCTGCCACACGGCGTCCCGCCCCTCCACGCCCCGGGCCTCCTCCAGCGCCGCCCACAGGGCACCGGCCTCGCGAAGGCGGCGGGGCCGCAGTTCGAGGCCGACCAGCGCCGCGAAGGTGTGCTCGGCGGGGCCACCGGTGGCGCGTCGGCGCCGGGTGGTCTCGGCCAGGGCCCCGGCCTGCGGCAGCCGCTCGGACACGGCCGACGACACCACGGTCGCCACCCAGCCCTCGATCAGCGCGAGGGTGGTCTCCAGTCGCGCCAGCGCCGCCTTCTGCTGCGGGGTGTCCTCCGGTTGGAGCAGGCCCTCGCCGCCCAGGCCGCCGGACATGGCCTCCTGGAGCGCCTCCGGGTTGGACAGGTCGATGCCGCCGAGCCGGTCCTCCAGACCGCTGACGTCGAACGACATCCCGGCCGCGTACTCCTCGACGAGCCGGGACACGTGGGAACGCAGCCACGGCACGTGCGCGTACAGCCGGTGCACGGCCGCCTCACGTGCGGCGAGGTAGAGCCGCACCTCGTCGTCGGGGATCTCCAGGCCCTCACTGAAGCGGGCCACCCCCGAGGGCAGCAGGGCGGCATTGCCCTCACCCGCGAGCGGAAGACCGATGTCGGTGGTTCCGATCACTTCCTGGGCCAGCTCGCCGACGGCCTGACCGGCCTGCTGGCCGACCATCATGCCGCCCATCTGCTGGATCATGCCCAGCAGCGGACCGGCCATGGAAGCCATCTCCTCAGGGAGGTTCTGGCCCATGGCCTGGACCGTCTTGGCGGTCAGCGGGTCGCACAGCTGCGCCCACGAGTCCATGGTCTTCTCGATCCACTCCGACCGGCTCCAGGCCTGGGCGGTCTGGACCCCCGAGGGCAGGTCGGTAGCCTGGTCGAGCCACAGGTCGGCGAGGCGAAGGGCCTCCTCGATCCGTGCGTAGTCGGCGGGCGGCACACTCGGGTCGCCCTTCTCGGACACCGTGTGCCGCGCGATGTTCTTGGCCATCTCCCAGTTGATGCCGGACGTCGGGGACGTCCGACCGGCCTCCGGCGCACCGGGGGCGGGTTGGGACGACATCATGTCCGCGAACTGGCGAAGCATGTTGGCCATCTGTTGCGGGTCGCCGAACGGGAAGCCGTCCGGCATTCCGGAGTTCCCCCCGCCCGGGCCGCCGCTGCCGGCACCCGAGCCGGAGTCGCCTGAACGGCGTCCGGACTCGTCATCGGGATCGTTCGGCATGCTGAAACCGAAAGGCAGGTCGCTCACAATCAGACCTCAGGCAGGATTAGGTTTGGTCTCCACTGTCACGTTAGCTGGGAGTCGCCCGGAGTGAATACCGAAAGCAGCCAGGTTCGCCCACAGCACAGCCCCCCGGATCGGGCGGGCATGGTGGTGGCGGTCACCGGTGCCGCCTCCGGAACGGGCCGACTCCTCGTGCAACGCCTGGCCACGCCAGAAGGTTCCGTCCGCGCGCGCGAGGTCGTGGCGATCGACGACGAGTTCGCCGACCTGCGGGGGGTGACGTGGCGTATCGCCGACGTCCGCGACCCCGGCCTGGTCTCCCGCCTGCACGGGATCGACGTACTCGTGCACACCGCCGACGACCGCTCCCTGGAGACGCGCCCCTCGGAACGCCGGGCGCACAACATCCGCGCCGCCCAGACCGTCCTGACCGCCGCCGCCGCGGCCGGGGTGCCGCGCGTCCTGCTCGTCACCAGCACCATGGTCTACGGCGCCGCCCCCGACAACCCGGTCCCGCTGCCGGAGAACTCCACCCGCGTCTCGGACAACAGCGAGGGGCTCATGGGCGACTTCGCCGAGGTGGAGGAACTGGCCGAACGCGCCCGCAGGGCCCACCCGGGCCTGAGCGTCACCGTGGTCCGCCCGGCCCCGCTCGTGGGACCCGAACTCGACACCCTGCTCAGCCGCCACTTCTCCGCGCCCCGGCTCCTCACGGTGAAGGGCCACGAACAGCACTGGCAGTTCTGCCACGAGGACGACCTGGCCTCCGCCCTCGCCCACTGCGCCCTGCGCGAGGTGACGGGCACCGACGGCGTGGTCGCCGTGGCCAGCGAGGGATCGCTCACCCAGGGGGAGGTCGAGGAGATCGCCGGGATGAAGCACTTCGAGGTCCCCGCCAACCTCGCCTTCGGCGCCGTGCGGCGCCTGCACCAGGCCCGGATCACTCCGGCCGCCGCCGGGGAGATCAAGTTCCTCGTCTACCCCTGCGTGGTGGACTGCGCGGCCCTGCGCGACTCCGGATGGAAGCCCGCGCACGACAACGTGTCGGCGCTCGCCATCCTGCTGGAGTCCAAGAGCGGCAAGCACGCCATCGCCGGTCGCAGCCTCGGCCGCAAGGAGGTCACCATCACCGCGGCGGGCGCCGCCGGAGCGGCCGCCGCGGCCATCGGCACCGCCGCCGCCATCCGCCATCTGCGCAAGCGCGGGAAGTCCTGATCCGGGCGCTTGATACGGTTCCCCACGTGGAACAGATCACTCTCGCGGCCGTACGCGACACGCCCCTGTCCGTCGACGAGGTCCTCACCGCCGTGGCCGACCCCCGCGCGGGCGGCACCGCCGTCTTCATCGGCACCGTGCGCGACCACGACCACGGACGCGACGTCGCCGCCCTCTCCTACTCGGCCCACCCGAGCGTGGAGGCCCAGCTGCGGGCCGTCATGGAGAAGGTCCTCGGCGACACCACCGCCCCGGGGCGCCCCGTCGTACGCATGGCCGCCGCACACCGCGTCGGCGACCTGGAGATCGGCGATCTCGCCGTGGTCGTCGCCGCCTCCGCCGCCCACCGTGAAGAGGCCTTCGCCGCCTGCCGCAGGCTGATCGACGACCTCAAGGCCCAGGTGCCCATCTGGAAGAACCAGTCGTTCGAGGACGGCGCCACGGAGTGGGTCGGCTCGCCCTGACCGAATCCCCGCCGGTCGGCCGGGGGCCCTAAGGTGTCAGCATGGTTCGTCGTGTCATGACCCTTGTCGCCGCCCTCGTCCTGCTTGCCGGGCTCGGGTACGGCAGTCTCCACCTGCCCATGCCCTACCTCGTCGCGGCCCCGGGGGTCACGGTCGACACCCTGGCACAGCAGGAGGACGGCCAGCCCGTCATCGGTATCGAGGGGGCCGACGACTACGAGCACGACGGGTCGCTGTCGATGGTGACCGTCCAGTACGCGGGCGGCCCCGACCACAGGCTCAACCTCTTCACCCTCGTGACCGCGTGGCTCTCGCCGAGCCAGGCGGTCCTGCCCGAGGAACTGCTGTTCCCGGCCGGGCGCTCCCAGGAGGAGGTCACCGAACGGCAGACCCTCCAGATGAACGACTCGCAGACCGACGCCACCGCCGCCGCCCTCAACCAGCTCAACATCGACTACGAGGCGATCCCGCTGGTCGCCGACACCGTCCCGGACATGCCCGCGGACGGGGTCGTGGAACCGGGCGACCGCATCATCCGGGTGGACGACGAGAAGGTACCCACCCACACCACGGGAGCCGACACCGAGGAGCTCGTCGGCAGCTCCTTCGTGGTCGAGCGGGTCGGTGAGCGTGCCCCCGGCGACACGGTCGCGCTCGTCCTCGACCGCGACGGCGACGAGGTGGAGGTCGAGATGGACACCGTGGAGGGCGACCAGGGCAACGCCGCCGTGGGCGTGCTCATCGCCGACGACATGGACTTCCCCGTCGACGTCTCCATCTCCGTGGGCGAGATCGGCGGCCCCAGCGCCGGAATGATGTTCGCCCTCGGGATCATCGACCGGCTCAGCGAGGACAGCATCACCGGCGGCGCCAGGATCGCGGGTTCGGGCACCATCACCTCCGACGGCCAGGTCGGCGGCATCAGCGGTATCCCGCAGAAGATGGTCAGCGCGAAGCGCGACGGCGCGGAGTACTTCTTCGTGGCCGCCGAAAGCTGCTCCCAGGTCGCCCAGTCCGCCGCCTACGGCCAGCTGGAGGTCGTACGGATCGAGACCCTCACCGACGCCATGGACGCCCTGGAGGTCATCCGGGAGGGCGAGGGGGACCTGCCGCGGTGTGAGTAGGAGTGTTGTGTGTTTCTTTGCACCTCCGCTTCGCTTCGGTGCGTGTTCGGTGCCTTTGCAGAGGGATTCGGGTTGAGGCAGGCACAGCATCCTCGTCTGCGCCTGACGCTCGTTCCTCGCTGGCGGCTTGACTCGTCTTGCAGAACCCTCTCCGGCGCTCGAACGGGCACCCCCTTGTGGTGACGGGACTCAGGCGGGTCACACGGCTGTTGCCGGGGTCGCAAGGCGGGTCACATGGCTGGGGTCGAGGAGTTCTCGCACCCTGTTGAGGGACTGGGCATGAGAGGACCCCCGGACCGTGTGGTCCGGGGGTCTGTGCGTTCGGGGTCAGCCCTGCTTCGGGGGGAGCTCCTCGTCCAGGTCGAGGGTGAGGGCGAGCGCGGAGGTCAGCGCCGGGATCAGGTCCGGGCCGTTGAGCACCTCGGACTCGCTGTCGTGGCTGCGCATCCGCATCGCGCAGTGGCGCGAACCGTCGCGCAGCACACCCGCGACCATGCGGATCTCCTCGGTCTCCTTGCCGGAGGCGGAGGGGTCCTCCCCGGCGGCCAGGGTCTCGTCCGAACCCTTCACCACCAGGCGCTCCATGACCAGCGCGCACCCGGCCACGCCCTCGGGCCACAGGATGCGTCCCAGCGCCTGCTCCAACGGCACGTCCGGAGACAGCGCCTCCTGCTCGACCGGGGTCAGCTCGTCGGGGTCGGCCGGAGAGCCGATCCCCAGCAGGCTCGCCAGAGCGGGCTCCGCCGCCAGCAGCTCCGAGGTGGGGACCAGGGCGTACAGCCCCAACGGGCGGTCCCACCCCTGCTCGGCGGCGTGGCGTTCCAGGTCCATGACTGCTTCGCGAATGTTCGACACGTTTCCATGGTCGCCGATGTGGGAACCTCGCCGGGCCCGTTCGGCGGCAGTAGGGTCGCAAGGTGCCTTCCGGTTGCGACTCCGATACACCAACGATGCAGCCTTGTCACCGGGTGGAGGGTGATTTCGGGAACCCGACGGCCACCGATTAAGTTTTCAGTAATGAAGGCGCCACACGCGCACCCAACGCACCTACCAAGCCAGAACGAGGGGGAGGCGTGAGCTTCCGATCGCCCGGCGCACCACCTGCGCGTATGCCTCGCCGATCAAGGTTGCTCGCGCCAGTCGCGGCGACCGTGGTCGTCATCATCGCGGTGTTGATGTTCGCCGCGAACTTCTGGACCGACTACAAGTGGTTCAACTCCATCGGTTACACGTCGGTCTTCCTGACCGAACTGTGGACCCGGGTCCTGCTCTTCGCCGTAGCGGCGCTCGTGATGGCGATCATCGTCGGCGCGAGCATCTTCTTCGCCTACCGGGCCAGGCCCCGCAACAGACCGATGAGTCTGGAGCAGCAGGGCCTGGACCGCTACCGGCAGTCCATCGACCCGCACCGCAAGCTCTTCTTCTGGATCGCGGTCGGCGCCCTGGCGCTCCTCGCGGGCGCGGCCGCCAGCGGCGACTGGCGCTCCTACCTCCAGTTCGTCAACGGTGTCGACTTCGGGGTGAACGACCCCGAGTTCGGCATGGACATCGCGTTCTTCGCGTTCACCTACCCGTTCCTGCGCATCCTGCTCGGCTACCTCTACGCCGCGGTGATCCTGGCGTTCATCGCCGCCGTGATCGTGCACTACCTGTACGGCGGGGTCCGCCTCCAGAACGACTCCGGGCAGCGCGCCACCCCCGCCGCCCGCGTGCACCTGTCGGTCCTGCTGGGCCTGTTCGTACTGCTGCGCGCGGGCTCCTACTGGCTCGACCGCTACGGGCTGGTCTTCTCCGACCGCGGCTACACCTTCGGCGCCTCGTACACGGACGTGAACGCGGTCAAGACCGCCCTGACCATCCTCACGGTCATCTCGGTGATCTGCGCGGTCCTGTTCTTCGCCAACATCGTCTTCAAGAACACGATGATCCCGGTGGCCTCCCTCGGGCTGCTGGTGCTGTCCGGCGTGGTCGTCGGCGTGGCCTACCCCGAGATCGTCCAGCGCTTCCAGGTCAGCCCGAACGAGCAGCGCCTGGAGAGCCCCTACATCGAGCGCAACATCGAGAGCACGCGCGAGGCGTACGGGATCGCGGACGCCGAGGTGGAGACCTACGACGCCACCACCGAGCTGACCCCGCAGGAGCTGGCGGCCGAGGCCGACACCATTCCCAGCGTCCGCCTGGCCGACCCGGCCGTGGTCTCGCAGACCTTCCAGCAGATGCAGCAGGTCCGAGGCTTCTACCAGTTCCCGGACGTGCTGGAGGTGGACCGCTACCCGGACTCCGACGGCAACCTGATCGACACGATCGTCGCCGTGCGCGAGCTGGACGGCCCGCCCGCCGACCAGAACAACTGGCTCAACCGCCACCTGATCTACACCCACGGCTTCGGCATGGTCGCCGCCGCGGGCAACCTGATCGACGACGAGGGCCGCCCGGTCTTCACCGAGTACAACATCCCGCCGCGCGGCGAGCTGAGCGACGTCGTCGGCGAGTACGAGCCGCGGATCTACTACGGCCGCGAGGGCGCGGACTACGTCATCGTCCAGGCCGAGGAGGAGTACGACCACCCCCTCGACCCGGCCGCGGAGGAGCCGGACGTCCCCACCCTGGAGGACGCGGTCGAGGCCAGCCCGAGCCCGGACGAGGCCCGCGCCCCCAGCGACGGCGCGGAGGAGTCCCCGGCTGCCGAGGACACCGAGGGTGCTGAGGGCGCCGAAGCCACCGAGGAGGGGGACGAGGACACCCCGGCCGGTGGTTCGCAGGCCTACAACCGCTACGACGGCGACGGCGGCGTGCCGCTGAACAACTTCTTCGACCGCATCCTGTACGCGATCAAGTACCAGGAAACGAGCATCCTGCTCAACAGCGCGATCACCAGCGACTCGAGGATTCTCTACGAGCGCGACCCGCTGGACCGCGTCGAGAAGGTCGCCCCCTTCCTCACCGTCGACAGCCGCCCCTACCCGGCGGTCGTCGAGGGCAAGGTGGTCTGGATCGTCGACGCGTACACCACGTCGGACGGCTACCCGTACGCCAAGCGGATCGACTTCACCCAGGCGGTGTCCGACACCTTCACCGACGGTTCGGTGCAGCAGGTCGGCGCCCTGCCCGGCAACGAGGTCAACTACATCCGCAACTCGGTGAAGGCCACCGTCGACGCCTACGACGGCACCGTCACCCTGTACGGCTGGGACGACGAGGACCCCGTCCTCAAGACCTGGGAGGGCGCCTTCCCCGGCACCGTGGTGAGCAAGGACGAGATGAGCGACGAGCTCGTCCAGCACCTGCGCTACCCGGACGACCTGTTCAAGGTGCAGCGCGAGATCATGCGCGAGTACCACGTGACGGACGCCTCGTCCTACTACGGTGGTCAGGACTTCTGGGAGGTCCCCAACGACCCGACCCGGGAGGGCGAGACCTCCGAGCCGCCGTACCGCCAGACCATCAACTACCCCGGTTCGGACGAGCCCAGCTTCTCGCTGACCACCACGTTCGTGCCGAACAACCGTGAGAACCTGGCCGCGTTCATGGCGGTGGACAGCAACCCGGAGTCCGACGACTACGGCAGGCTGAAGCTGCTGGAGCTGCCCAGGAGCACGGTGATCTTCGGTCCCGGCCAGGTGCAGAACGCGTTCGACTCGGACGCCGACGTGCGTGAGGTGCTGCTCCCGCTGGAGCAGTCGAACGCCGAGGTGACCCGGGGCAACCTGCTGACCCTGCCCTTCGCGGGCGGTCTGCTGTACGTGGAGCCCCTCTACGTGCAGGCCGGCGGCGGCGGAGCGGCGTCCTTCCCGCTGCTCCAGCAGGTCATGGTCGGCTTCGGTGAGGAGGTCGCGATCGGCAGCAACCTCCAGGACGCCCTGAACAACCTGTTCGAGGGCGAGGGCGGCGAGAGCCCGCTGCCCGAGCCGGACGCCGAGGAGGGTTCCGAGGAGGAGACCTCCGAGGCGGGCTCCGGGGACAGCGAGCCGAGCGACCTCACCGAGGCCCTCAACGAGGCCGTCGAGGCCTGGGAGGAGGCCCAGGAGGCGAACGAGGAGGCCAACGAGCGCCTGCGTGAGGCTCTGGAGGCCGTCGAGGAGGCCGCGGGCAACTAGCCGGCGACCCCACCGGGAAGGCCCTCGGGCCGACGCGTGCCACGGGGCGGGACCCGCCGGGTCCCGCCCCGTCCGCGTGCCCGGGCCGGGCGGGGAGGGACGGACGGGGCCCCGCGCGGGCCGATTTGGCTTTGGCGCCGGGGCGCGCTAATCTGAAGACACAACGACGCGGGGTGGAGCAGTTCGGTAGCTCGCTGGGCTCATAACCCAGAGGTCGCAGGTTCAAATCCTGTCCCCGCTACCAGGGCCGGACCCGGGAGAAATCCCGGGTCCGGCGCTTTTCCGGCTCCTTCGGCCCGTTCGGGGGAAACGAATGCGTATTTCGGCGGTGAATTCACGGTCGAGTGCGCGCACGGTGGAAATGCCGGTGCGGACCGCGAGGAACGCCTGGTAGAGTAGACCACGTCCGGTTCGGGAAACCGATCAGGGCGGACACGGGGTGGATCTCCGATCGGTTGAGTGTCACGAAAAGCCGATTTGCCACCCGGGGCGAAAGGCCCTAAAGTAGAGATCACAACGACGCGGGGTGGAGCAGTTCGGTAGCTCGCTGGGCTCATAACCCAGAGGTCGCAGGTTCAAATCCTGTCCCCGCTACCAAGGAAAAGCGCCGGGTGGAGAAATCCACCCGGCGCTTCTTCGTGTACGCGCGTGATCCCGCGACGTCCCCGAGGGGCGGGACCGCGGACGGCCCCGGTGCCGACTGGGGAAGAGACGGCACCGGGGCCCGGTTCAGCGGGTGCGGCCCTCCACCAGCTCCACCACGCGGTCGGCCCGCTCGGCCACCTTCGGGTCGTGCGTCACCACGACCACCGCCGCGTCACGCACACGGGCCTGGTCGATCAGCTGGTCCATGATCATGGTGCTGCTCGCGGCGTCCAGGGCGCCCGTGGGCTCGTCGGCGAGGATCAGCGCGGGTTCACGGCTCAGCGCCCGCGCCAGGGCCACACGCTGCTGCTCACCGCCGGAGAGCTGGTGCGGCTGCGAGTGCAGGCGGTGCCCCAGCCCCACCGACTCCAACAGCTCCTTGGCGCGGCTGCGGCGCCTCAACACCGGCACTCCGCCGAGCACCATCGGCACCCCCACGTTGGCCAGGGCCGTGCGCCGCTCCAACAGGTGGAACTGCTGGAACACGAAACCGATCCCGGACCCGCGCAGCCGCGACCTGCGCCCCTCGCGCAGGGGCGTGGTCTCCACCCCGTCGAACACGTACGAGCCCGAACTCGGCCGGTCGAGCAGACCCAGCACGTTCAACAGGGTGGACTTGCCCGAACCGGACTGACCCACGATGGCCACGACCTCGCCCCGGGCGACGTCGAAGGCGCAGTCGTGCAGCACGTCGATGCGGGACCCCGACACCATGAAGTGCCGGGTCAGGTCGCGGACCCGGAGCAGCGGGGCACCGGGGCGGCGCGGGGCCGTCACCGAGGGGTACGGAGCGTCGGCGGTCATCTAGCCCCCCATCCCGTAGAACTCGTCGTCGAACTCCTCCTCGTCCCCGGCGCCGGGAACGTCGAAGCGGGGGTCCAGCGGCACCGGGTCCAGGATGGAGTCGCCCACCTCAAGGCCCTCGGTGACCTCCACCAACTGGCCGTCGGACAGGCCGAGGGTGACGGAGCGGGGCTCCTCGGAACCGTCCTCGGCCACCACCAACACCTCGCCCTCCTCGGAGGTGCCGCGCACGGCCGTCACCGGAATGACCACGACGTCCTCGGCCTCACCGGTGCTCACCGAGAGTTTGCCCTGGACACCGTCGAACACCTGGAGGGAGGAGGGGACACGGCAGGAGAGCTCGGCTCCGCCACCGCCTCCGCCCTCCTCGGAGCCGTCCGAGAACTCGTCCTCCGGGCTCTCGGCGATCGGCGGTCCGCCGTCGCCCGCGCCCAGGGAGATGAACGAGCACTCCGCGGCGGGCGGCCCCTTGTCGATCTGGAGCATGATGTCCTCGGGGTCCTCGTACAGCCGGTACAGGTCGTTGGCGGGAACCGTGGCCACCGCGCGGAACTGGTCCGGGGCGACGGTCGCCACGGTGGCACCGGGCTCCAGGACGTCGCCGACCTGTACGTCTCCCATGCCCTTGAGCGTGCCGCCGGCGGGCGCGTACAGGGAGACCTCGCTGAACGCGGGAGCGGCCCCCTCGCCGTCCTCTTCCGTGCCGGCGGCCGTCTCGGCGGGCACCTTCACGTTGATGACCGGTGCGCCGTTCTCCACCGAGTCGCCGTTGTTCACCCACAGGTGGGTGACGGTGCCGCCCTTGGGAGCCTTGAGCGCCTTGCCGGGCTCGGCGCGCACGGTCGCGTCGAGTACGAGCACGGAGGTGACCGTGCCCAGTTCGACCTCGACGGGCGCGCCGCCGACGTCCAGGGCGGACTCTCCGAAGAACTCGTCCTCACCGCCGGAGCCGAAGCTGTTCAGCAGGAAGTAACCGGAACCGACCAGACCGAGCACCAGGGTGACGGCCGCTCCGATGATGATCCACTTCTTCACTTGTGTCTCCTATTCCCGCAGCCCGGCGACGACGGACGCGCGCAGCGCCCGGATCGCGGGGATGATCCCGGCCAACAGCCCGACGAAAGCAGCGCTGCCCAGTCCGACCAGGGCGGCGGAGGGCGGAACGGTCATGCTGATGTCGGGCGGCAGCCACATGAGGTTGCCGATGACGGCCGCGGCCACGGCGACCAGCAGCCAGGACAGGGCGAGGGCGATGAGACCGGCGACGATCGAGACCACCACCGCCTCCATCACGACGGCGACGAACAGTGTGAACCGGCTCGCTCCGAGCGCCCGGTAGGTCGCCAGTTCCCGGCGCCGCTCCCGGACGGTGACCAGACCGACGTTGAGGACGCCGAGCAGGCCCGTGGTGAGGGTGACCACCGCGATGCCGAGCAGGCCCATGGAGAGGTAGCCGATGAGCTCGTCGGTCATCTCCGAGTTGTCGGAGCGGTAGGCCATGATGCTGTCGCGGCTCTCGATGCCCCAGCGCCTGCTCGCGGAGGCGAGGCGATCGGTGAACTCCTCGCCGAAGTCCTCCTCGGCCGCGGCCGAGTCACCGGGGTCGATCCGTGCGACGTAGCTGACCTGTGCGGCGGTCCGGTCGGCCGGGTCCCAGTCGGGGCCGAAGAGCATCGGTCCCGAGACGGGGGCGTTCAGCAGATAGGCGCTGTACCAACCGCGCTCGTACACCGAGCTCTGGGTGACGCCGACGACCCGCACGTCCGTCCACTGGTCCGACCCGATCTGGACGTCGGAGAAGTCGCCCAGCTCGTTGGCGAGGGCCTCGTTGACCACCAGGACCGGAGCGCGCGAGTCCAGGTCGGCCTCGGTGAACCAGCGGCCCCGGACCAGGTTGATGCGGCGGATGTCACCGAGGGCGACGTCCACGCCGACCAGGTCGATATCCCGGAACACCTGGTCGCCCTGGCGCAGGGGCGGCGCGTTGTCGGTGCGCTGGTGGACCGAGACCTCCAGGGCACCGGCCCGCCCCAGGTCCTCCTCGAACGCGTCGAGGTCGGAGACGGCGTCGAAGACGGTGACGTCCATGGTCGCCGCGCGGCCGGCGTTGGCCTCGCTGAAGGCGGTGGCGTAGCGCTGGCCGAGTTCGCCCGCGGTGACCACCATGATCAGGGCGCCGACTCCGACGACGATGCCCGCGCAGGACAGGATGGTCCGGGCCACGTTGGCCCGGGAACCGGCGAAGGCCAGCACGATCCCGGCTTGGAGGGAACGCAGCATGGAGCCCCTTCCCGTGTGTGTAGGTCCCGGCGCGGCGTCGGGCGGCGCCGGGCGTCCCCGCGTTGGGCGGGGTGTCAACAGGCCCATCGCCATCACGGAGGGTTTTGGTTCATGCGGGAGAAGAATATTCTCTCGACCGTTCCCGGACACACGGGGTCACGACTCGGGGTGCGGCCTAATCCGTCGACTCGACCGTGAAGCCGTCGCAGGTGATGGGCGCTCCGGTCCCGGAGTCGGACCACAGCACCGTGTACACGCCGACGGCGGGCCCGTCCGCGCCGTCGAAGTCACCGGGGTAGTCCAGGCGCGCCCAGGCGTCCCCGGACAGTTCGGCCTCGGCGGAGGTAGCCTCCCCCTCCGGGTCGGTCACGGTGGCCGCGACCGACCCCGAGTGGGCGCCCTCGGAGTCGGACAGCCCGAGCCCGACCGGATCGCCTTCCTCCACGGGCCTGCGCGGTGCGTCGCTGCGCCATCCGCCCGGGTGGGCCGGGTCCACGGCGGGGGAGCACGCGTAGAGGGAGGGATCGAACAGGGTGTCGGGCACGCCCAGCCCGACGGGGCCGGACAGGGCGGGGTCGCGTACGGTGTCGGCGATCATCTCGGTGAGCTGCGTCGGGGTGTGGCCGTGGCCCTGGGCACACCCCGTGGCCAGGAGGAGGGCCGCCCCGCACAGCGCGACCGCGCGCCGTCGGTGGGTGGTCGTGGTCAGCACACAGCGCACGCTACTACTGAAAGTAGTCGCCTGGGTGCTCTTTGTTGTCCTCTGGTGGCTATTCCGGACGCCGCAGCGGTGTGGGCCCGCCGTTGAGCCACGTGAGCACCTGGTCGTGGACGGCGCCGTTGGTGCACACCAGGGGCCCGCCGTCCTCGAAGCCGTCACCGCGCAGGTTGGTGGCGCGGCCCCCGGCCTCCTCCATGATGATCGGCAACGGGGCCGCGTCCCACAGGGAGAGCTCCGGCTCGGCCGCGATGTCCACGGTGCCCTCGGCGACCATCACGTGCGACCAGAAGTCGCCGTAGGCGCGCGTGCGCCACACCGACCGGGTCAGCCCCAGGAACGACTCCAGACGCCCCCGCTCCTCCCAACCGGTCAACGACGAGAAGCTGAGGGAGGCGTCCTTGAGGTCCTGGACCTTGGAGACCTGGCAGCGGGAGGCCTTGGACAGGCTGCGCCCCGACCAGGCGCCGCTGCCCTTCGAGGCCCACCAGCGTCGGTGCAGGGCGGGGGCCGACACCACGCCCACCACGGGGCGGTCGCCCTCCAACAGTGCGATGAGCGTGGCCCACACGGGAACGCCGCGCACGTAGTTCTTGGTGCCGTCGATGGGGTCGATCACCCACACCCGGTTGCTGTTGCCGGTACGCCCGTACTCCTCGCCGACCACCGCGTCGCGCGGACGCGCGCGGGAGAGCACACCGCGCAGCGTCTCCTCGACCATGCGGTCGGCCTCGGTCACCGGCGTCAGGTCCGGTTTGGTGTCGACCACCAGGTCGAGCGCGCGGAACCGCTTCAGCGCGATGTCGTCGGCAGCGTCGGCGAGCACGTGGGCCAGCCGCAGATCATCGTCATAGGACACCATGGCCGACAACGCTACCCTCCCGGGCGGGGACATGCCCAAAGCGGCTCCCCGGGCGTGACCGGAGCGTGAGGGACGGGGCGTCGGGACACGGATGCGAGGATGCAGGGCGTGAGCGCACAGAAGAGGCCCCCCGAGGGCGGCGGGGTTCGCGAACGGTTGATGGACGCCGCCCGCGCCGAGGTCCTGGCGGGGCGCTGGGGCGAACGGCGGATGGTCGACGTCGCCGCCACCGCGGGTGTCTCCCGGCAGACCCTCTACAACGTGTTCGGCAGCAAGGAGGGGTTGCTCCAGGCCGTCGTGGTGAGGGAGGTCGGTGCGCTCCTGGACACCGTCGAGGAGACGCTGGAGGCCGACGGCCACCCTCCCGCGCACGCGGTGGGCCGCGCGACCCGGATGGTCCTGCTCGCGGTGCGGGAGCGTCCCCTGCTGCGAGCCGTGGTCACCGGGGACGACCGGCTCCTGCCGGTGCTCACCACCCGGTCGGCGCCGCTCCTGGACGCGCTGCGGGACCGCATCGCGGGGACCCTCCGGGAGCGCTGCCCGCAGACCGACCCCGACACGGCCGAGGCCGTGTCGGACGTCACCGTGCGGTTGACCGTGTCGTACGCGCTCCAGCCCGAAGAACCGGACCTGGCGGCCCGCAGGGTGGAACGGGTCGTGCACGGCATGCTGCCCGAGCACCGGTGAGGCTGGTGCCAGGGGTCGAGCCGGGGCGGGCCGAGCGCGCCGGGGAGGGACCTTCACCCTCCCCGACGCCGCCCCGACTCAGGGCAGGGGAGCCGACTACGAGGCGGCGGCCCGGGCCTCCTTCGAGAGCAGGCCGATAGCGCCCGCCGTGCCCTCGTCGGCGTACCCCTGGCCCAGGCGTTCCTCCAGCAGCTCGAGGTAGGGGGCGAGCAGGCGGAAGTCCACCCCCTGCTCCCGGGCGGCCACCTCGAAGGTGCGAAAGCCCGAGACCAGCATGCCCAGGTTGGCCTGCACATCCTTCGTGTAGTCACCGCTGTCGAGCTGGTCGGCGATGGCGCCATTGGAGGGGAGCATCGCCGTGAGCCAGGCGGTGAGCAGCCCCGAGAACTCCTTCAGCGGCATCTCCTCCTCCCGCACCAGCGCGAACGCGTGGGTGACGCCCGCGAACATGCCGTACATGGCGCTGAGCAGGGCGATGTCGTACAGGGCGGCCGCACCGGGGCGAGTCCCCGTGTAGCGGACGCCCAGGACGGCCGCCAGAGCGGATTCGTGCTCGTCCAGGACCTCGCGGGAACCGCTGTAGAAGACGTAGCCGCCGCCCTCGGGGACCCCCACCATCGAGGGGCTGGCCATGATGCCGCCGCTGAGAAAGCGCGCGCCCCTGGCGTGCGCCCACTCGGCGCGGGCGTCGGCCTCCTTCGGCGTGCCGGTGGTGAGGTCCACGAGGTCCGTGCCGACGAGGTCGGATTCCTCCAGCGCGGTACCGACCGATGCGTCGTCCATCAGGCAGGTGACGACGAGGGTTCCCGACGCGACCGCCTCGGCGGCGGTCGCGGCGACGTCGGCGCCGAGGGCGCGTAGCGGTTCGGTGCGGGCCGGAGTACGGTTCCAGACGGTCAGCGGGTGTCCGGCGGCGAGCCAGGCCCGGGCGAGGGCGGTGCCCATGGCGCCGAGTCCGAGCAGGACGATGCGGGGCTTGGTGTCGTTGGTCATGTGTCTAGGCTGGGACGGTGCCCGCCGAGCGACAAGTACGCACTTGGAAGTGGGCGCGCACCACGGGGTAAGCGAGCAGGTGGGTGGGGGACATGGCCGTCAGACGCGGGGAGCTGGGGTACCACTGCGGGATCGACGCCGCGATGGACGTGGTGAGCGGCAAGTGGAAGGTGCTCGTGCTGTGGGCGCTCGACCAGCGGCCGTACCGGTTCGGAGAGCTGCGCCGGGCCCTGCCGGGGGTCACCGAGAAGGTCCTCGCCGCGCAGCTGCGAGAGCTGGAGGACGACGGGATCGTGCGGCGTGAGGACTTCGCCGAGGTGCCGCCACGGGTGGAGTACTCGCTGACCGAGCTCGGGCGCGGTCTGAACCGCGCGCTGGAGCCCCTGGGCGCGTGGGGCCGCGAGCACCGCCTACCCGCGGACTACCCCGGGGCCCGTAGCGCCTGAGGGGCGTCCCGGCCCGGTGGCCCGCCATCGGCGGGCCACCGGGTGATGCGGGGGGTTCTTCCGCACCGTTCCTCCCGGGCCCCAACCTGCCCGTGCCGGGTCAGGAGTGCGGGCCGGGCGGCGGGGCGTTCTCGGTGTCGTCGTCGCCCTCGCGGCTGCTGAGGAGCCTGCGGAGCGAGGCCACCCGCTCGGGGTCCGCCTCGCCCTTCTCCAGCGCCGCGCCGATGGCGCACTCGGGCGCGTCCTGCTGGTGCGTGCAGCCGGGCGGGCAGTCGGCGGCGAGCTCGGCGAGGTCCTGGAAGCCGGACACGATCTCCTCCGGGGAGACGTGCGCGAGTCCGAAGCTGCGCACCCCCGGGGTGTCGATCAGCCACCCGCCGTCGAACCGCAGCGCGAGCGCAGAGGTGGAGGTGTGGCGGCCACGGCCGGTGACGGCGTTCACGTGGCCCACCGCCCGGTCCGTGCCCGGCACCAGTCTGTTCACCAGGGTGGACTTGCCCACACCCGAGGAACCCACGAACACCGTGGTGCGATCCGCGAGACGGCCTCGCAGCTCGTCCAGGTCACCCTCCGGGCCGAGCACCTCGTAGGGCAGCCCGAGGGGCTCGTAGGTGCTCAGCATCTCGTCCGGCGCGGCGAGGTCGGCCTTGGTGAGGCAGAGCAGCGGTTCGAGCCCGGCGTCGTAGGCGGCCACCAGGCACCGGTCCACGAACCGCGGCTGCGGCGCCGGGTCGGCGAGGGCGCAGACAATGGCGAGCTGGTCGGCGTTGGCCACGATCACGCGTTCGACCGGGTCGGTGTCGTCGGCGGTGCGTCTGAGCACGGAAGCCCGCTCGCGCACCCGCACCACGCGGGCCAGGGTGTCGGGTCGGCCGGACAGGTCGCCGACCACGTCCACCCTGTCGCCCACCACGATCGATCCTCGGCCGAGTTCACGGGCCTTCATCGCCACCACGGGGACACCGCTCACCAGGCAGCGGTACCGGCCCCGGTCCACGGCGGTGACCAGGCCCTCCACGGCGTTCTCGTGCTTGGGCCGGTTCCGGGTGCGGGGCTTGGAGCCGCCTCGGGCGCGCACACGGATGTCGTCCTCGTCCAGATGGCGGCCCCCGCCCCGCGTGCGGCTCATGCCAGGACCTCCGACCACAGACCCGGGAAGTCGGGCAGCGTCTTGCGCGTGGTGGCGATGTTCTCCACCTCCACCCCGGGCACCGCGAGCCCGATCACCGCGCCGGACGTGGCCATCCGGTGGTCGTCGTAGGAGTGGAAGACCCCGCCGTGCAGGGCCCGGGGCCGGATGAGCAGCCCGTCGGGCAGCTCCTCCACGTCCCCGCCCAGGCGGTTGATCTCGGCGGCCAGCGCCGCGATGCGGTCAGTCTCGTGCCGACGCAGGTGGGCGATCCCGGTGAGGCGGGAGGGGGAGTCGGCCAGGGCCGCCACGGCGGCGATGGTGGGGGTGAGTTCGCCCACGTCGCGCAGGTCGGCGGTGATCCCGTGGATCTCGCCGGTACCGCGCAGGGTGAGGTCCTCACCGGAGCGGGAGACCTCGCCGCCCATGCGGGTGAAGAGATCGCGCAGCGCGTCGCCGGGCTGGGTGGTGTGCTCGGGCCATCCCTGGACGGTCACCTCACCCTTGCTGACCAGGGCCGCCGCCAGGAACGGCGCCGCGTTGGAGAGGTCGGGCTCGACGGTGATCTCCGAGGCCCGGACCGGACCCGGCTCCACCCGCCAGGAGTTCTCGCCGGTGGTGACGCGCACCCCGGCGGCGCGCAGCATCTCCACGGTCATGTCCAGGTGCGGCTGGGAGGGGACCGGCGGACCCGCGTGCCGCACGTGCACGCCCTCGGTGAAACGGGCACCGCTGAGCAGCAGCGCGGAGACGAACTGGGAGGAGCCCGAGGCGTCCAGGGTGACCTCGCCCCCGCGCACGGAGCCGACCCCGTGGATGGTCATCGGCAGGGCGCCGCGCCCCCCGTCGTCGATGTCGGCGCCCAGCGCGCGCAGGGCGCCGAGGAGCTCGTCCACCGGCCGCTCGCGGGCGCGCGGGTCGCCGTCGAAGCTCACGTCCCCGGAGGCCAGGGCCGCCAGTGGCGGGACGAACCGCATGACGGTGCCCGCGTTGCCGACGTCCACACGTGCCGGGCCGCGCGGCGCGACCGGCGTGACGGCCAGGTCCGGGACGTCAGGGTCGCCGGAGTCGACCTCGGTCACCTGGGTGCCCAGGGCGCGCAGGGCGCCCACCATGAGTTCGCTGTCCCGGCTCACCAGCGGGCGGCGCACCACGCACGGGGTCTCGGAGAGCGCGGCCAGGATCAGCGCCCGGTTGGTGACGGACTTGGAACCGGGCAGGCAGACGCGGGCGCGCACCGGCTGCCGCGCGACGGGCGCGGGCCAGTGCTCCCCGGCGGGGGCAGCGGGCGAGGCGGACGGCGTGGGCACGGAGTCAGGCATGGTCCAAGGTTATCGGTCCGGGGTCGGCGGCGGAGGAGGACGCCGTCAGCCTGTGGACGGACACGGGACGCACGGGGCGCGGGGGCAGGCGGGCCGGGCACGTGCTCCGTCCGTGGACGAAGGGGGAGAGGGACGGAGGCTGGGGGCGGACGTTGCCCGACGTATCCTGGAATGCGCCATGGTGTATCTCGATCACGCAGCCACGACCGATGTCCGCCCCGAGGTGATCGCCGACGTGGCGGCCGAGCTCGGCGCCCTCGGAAACCCCTCGTCCCTGCACGGACACGGGCGGTCCGCCCGCCGTACCGTCGAGGAGTCGCGCGAACGCGTCGCCGAGGCGGTGGGAGCCACACCGCACGAAGTGGTCTTCACCGCCGGGGGGACCGAGTCGAACAACATCGCGATCAAGGGCCTGTACTGGTCGCGCAGGGCCGCCGACCCCGCCCGCACGCGCGTGCTGGTCAGCGCGGTCGAGCACCACGCCGCGCTCGACCCCGCCCGGTGGACCGCCGACCACCAGGGCGCCGTCTACGAGGAACTGCCCGTGGACGCCTTGGGGCGGGTGCGCCCCGAGGTGCTGCGCGCGGCCATCGAACGCGACCCCGCCTCGGTGGCCGTGGTCTCCGTGATGTGGGCCAACAACGAGATCGGCACCGTCCAACCGGTGCGCGAGCTGGCCGCCGTCGCCGCCGAGTACGGCGTCCCCTTCCACACGGACGCGGTCCAGGCGGTGGGCGCGCTGGAGGTCGACTTCGCGTCCAGCGGCGTGAGCGCCCTCACCCTCAGCGGCCACAAGCTGGGGGGGCCGGTCGGCAGCGCGGCCCTGGTGGTCGCCCGCGGACTCGCCCCGACCCCCGTCCTGCACGGAGGGGGGCAGGAGCGCGACATCCGCTCCGGAACCCTGTCGGCGCCGCTCGCACGCGGGTTGGCGACCGCCGTGCACGCCGCCGTCCTGGGACGTGAGGAGCACGCCAAGCACCTGACGGCGCTCCGCGACGAACTGGAGTCACGGGTGCGCGAGGTCGTGCCCGACGTGGTCGTCAACGGCGACCCCGAACTCCGGCTTCCGGGGATCGCGCACCTGTCGTTCCCGGGCTGCGAGGGCGATGCCCTGCTGATGCTGCTCGACGCCCGGGGCATCTCCTGTTCCACCGGTTCGGCCTGCTCGGCGGGGGTGGCCCAGCCCAGCCACGTGCTGTTGGCCACCGGGGCCGACCCGGACGTGGCGCTGAGCAGTCTGCGGCTGTCCCTGGGGCGTACGTCCACGGCGGAGGACGTCGACCGGCTGGTCGACGCGATCGGCCCGGCGGTCGAACGGGCCCGGGCCGCCATGGCCAAGCGGCGGCGCTGACCCCGCACCGGCCTCGCGCGTTCGTCCCACGAGGGCGGCCGCGACGCACGGGGCCCGCGCGCTCGGAGGCCGGGCGGGGCGCGAACGACGACGGCGGCGGCGCCCCGGGGCACCACCGCCGTCCGCGTCCCCGCTGCCGGGGAGCGGGATCACTCTCCCGCGTGCTTGATGCTGACCGACTCCAGGACGACGTCGCTGTTGGGGCGGTCTCCGCCGTCCGTGGGGACCACCGAGATCGCCTCCACGACCGCCATCGACTCCTCGTCGGCGACCTTGCCGAAGATGGTGTGCAGGCCGTTCAGGTGCGGGGTGGGCGCCACCGTGATGAAGAACTGCGAACCGTTCGTGTTCGGCCCCGAGTTCGCCATGGCCAGCAGCCCCGGCTCGTCGAAGCCCCGCCCGGACGAGAACTCGTCCTCGAACTTGTAGCCGGGGCCGCCGCGCCCGGTCCCCTCCGGGTCGCCGCCCTGGATCATGAAACCGTCGATGACGCGGTGGAACACCGTCCCGTCGTAGAACTCGGCGTCGCCCGTGCGCGGGTTCTCCGGGCCGTCGCCCTCGGCCAGTTCCACGAAGTTGGTCACGGTCAGCGGTGCCTCCGAGGCGAACAGCTCCACCTCGACGTCGCCCTCGCTGGTGTGCAGCGTGGCACCGTCGACGTCGGGGACCGCCACGTCCGTGGCGGTCGGCTCGGTGGGTTCCGTGGACTCCGTGTTCGCGTCCGTGGGCTCCGTGTTCGCGGGGGACTCCGGCGCCTCCGGGGACTCCGGCTCGTTCTGGCACGCGGCGGTGGCCAGCAGGGCGGTGGAGGCGAGGATCGCCACCGGCAGGGTCAAGCGGTTCATCGGTTCACTTCCGGGGTCAGGTTCGCGGCGGGGCGGCACACAGAGTACTGCGGGCGGATCGGCGCCCGGCCCATGGGCTGGCCGAACCGGCGTCGCGGGCGGCCCGCGCACGTCGGGGCGGGCGTCAGGAGGAGGGGCCGATCGGGTCGCCGTCGGTGTCGCCGTCGCGGTCGCGGCGCGGGTCACCGGCCTCCCCTCTCGGCTCCTCCCGCTCCGGAGCGCCGCGGTCGCCGTGCTCGCGCTCGTTCCGCTCCCGGGACTCCCGCTCCTGGATCTCACGTGCGCGACGGCGCTGTTCCTCGGCGCGTTCACGGCAGCGCCGCAGGAACGCCTCGTCCTCCTCCGGGGAGACGGCGCGGGCGCGTCCGGGGTGCTCGTACTCGGGAAACGGCGAGACCGGTCCGGCCTCGGTCCGGGCGAGCGCCGGGTCCCGGGGCGGACGGCCCAGCAGGAACCACAGGGCCGCGCCCACCTTGGGCAGGAACAGGACGATCAGGGCCCACACCGGTTTGGGGAGCAGCCGCACCCTCGCGGTGTCGGCGCCGATCACGTCGAAGAGCACGTACACCCAGAAAACGAGTGACAAGAGGGCGAGGAAGAGGGCGAAGTAGACCAACGGACCTTCCAATCGGGGGAAACACTCGGCAGCGCTGGTGCGACATCATCGACTTTGTACTGACTTATCACGGATGGCCGCACCCGCCCGGTCGCTTGACCAGCCGCCCCGACCCGGGAGAAGGTCGAACCACGGGGGCTGGGGCGCCGCACCGAGGGTACGTCACCGTACGCCCCCCACAGGTGTGTGCTGACCGGCCGAGGACGGGAGAGGTTATGGGCGTGAACGCCGTGTTGCCGTCGGCGATGTGGCTCCCCTTCGGTGCGCGGGTGCTGCGTGCCCGCTCCGACCGGGGCCTGTCGCGGGCGGAACTCGCCAGGAACGTCGGGGTCACCGACGACAAACTCCGCGAGGTGGAGGACGCGCACTGCCGCCCGGCCCGCTCCCTGGTCGAACGGGTCGACACCGCGCTGGGAACCGAACACCAGCTCGTCGACGCCTGGGCCATCACCCTCCAGGCCGAGGCGTTCCCGAGTGAGTTCGGCGACATGAGCGAGCTCGGCACCCACGCCGCCCGGCTCTGGGAGCACCAGCCGATGGCGGTCCCCGTCTTCCTGCGCACCCAGGAGTACTCGCGGGCCATCCTCGAACCGCGCCACCCCCACCTCGACCGCGACGAGATCGAGGCGATGGTGGAGGACGAGATGGCCGAACGCGCCGCGACCACGGGCCCCGGGGGCCCCGCGCTGCGCGTGGTCCTCAACGAGTCGGTGCTCCAGCGCCCCCAGGGCGGCGCCGACGTCCTCAACGGGCAGCGGGACTTCCTCGCCGACCTCGTCAAGGCGGGCATCGTCAGCCTCGCGGTGATCCCCGAGGAGACCCCGCACCACCCGGGCCTGGGCGGCGCGTTCCGCATCATGGAGTTCGACGACCGGCCCAGCATGGTCTACGCCTTCGCGGCCCAGGGCGGCGAACTCACCGGCGACAGTGAGGACGTCGGCCACTGCCGGATGGTGCGCGACTCCATCGAGGAGGCCAGCGTGGACCTCAGCCCCGAGTCGGAACTGCTCACCGCGCGCTGGCCGGACCGCTGAGCGGTCGTTGGCGGATCGGTCACCGAACACCCTTGGGAACGTGACCGTCCATCGGCTAGGTTGCCCGCCATGGATATCGCAATCACTTCCGGACACGTGGTGCCCGTCGACGGCGACCCCATCGACGGCGGCACGGTCCTCATCTCCGACGGAAAGATCACGGCCGTGGGACCGGCGGCCGAGGTCACCGTCCCCGAGGGCGCCCAGATCGTGGACGCTTCGGGACAGTGGGTCCTCCCCGGATTCGTCGAGGCCCACGGCCACGTCGGCATCCACGAGGAGACCATCGGCTGGGCCGGTGACGACACCAACGAGATGACCGACCCCAACGCGGCCCGTATGCGCGCGATCGACGCCATCAACCCCGCCGACCAGGGCTTCGCCGACGCGTTGTCCGGCGGCGTCACCAGCTCGGTGATCAAGCCCGGCTCGGGCAACCCCATCGGCGGTCGCACCGTCGCCCTCAAGATGTGGGGGCGCAGCGTCGAGGACCGCCTGCTCAAGGAGCCCGCCAGCGTCAAGAGCGCGCTCGGCGAGAACCCCAAGCGGGTCTACGGCAAGAAGGACACCCTCCCCTCCACGCGCCAGGGCGTCGCCGCGGTCATCCGCGACGCGTTCACCAAGGCCGAGGACTACCGGGCCAAGCGCGACCACGCGGCGCGGGAGGAGACGCCCTTCGACCGCGACAACACCCTGGAGACCCTCGTCCAGGTGCTCGACGGCGACGTGCCGTGGTGCCAGCACGTGCACCGCGCCGACGACATGCACACCGCCATGCGGCTGGCCGACGAGTTCGGCTACCGGCTCATCATCAACCACTGCACCGAGGGCCACCTGCTGGCCGACGAGATCGCCGAGCGCGGTATCCCCGTCATCACCGGGCCGCTCATGACCAGCCGCTCCAAGGTGGAGGTCGGCAACCGGACCCTGGCCAACCCGGGCATCCTGGACCGTGCGGGCGTGAAGGTCGCGCTCACGACGGACGCCCCGGTCATCCCGATCGAGTTCCTCGTCTACCAGGCCATCCTGTGCGTCAAGGAGGGCATGGACCGCGACTCCGCGCTCCGCGCCCTCACCGTGAACCCCGCGGAGATCATGGGCCTCGACGACCGCGTCGGCTCGCTGCGACCCGGCCTGGACGCCGACGTCGTGGTGTGGTCCGGCGACCCGCTCGACATCATGAGCCGCGCCGTGCGCGTGTTCGTCGACGGCCAAGAGGTGTACACCTACGACGAGACCACGCGTTCCGGGGTCGTCGCGGACCCCTACTACCGGGAGTCCTGATCCCCGGCCGGTGAGTCCGGCCCCTCGTCGCTCTGAGGTACCTCAGACGCCCCGACGCCGTGCCCCCCGTCACCTGAGGAGGGGCACGGCGCCGTCGTTTCGTGAACTCTCCCGATGTGCGGCGGGGGACCTTAGCCGGAGTCTGGAATCAGCCGGGGCAGCGCCCGGCGGAACGGACACCAGCCAGGGGGAACACGATGCACCCGGACCTCGCCGCCCAGGCGGCCGACCTCTACCGAGCCGAGGCCGAGCGGACCGCCCGAGAGGAGCGCGCCGCGCGCCAGGCCAAGAGGGCGGCGCGCGCGGCCGACAGGGAACGCGGGGCGCGCCGAGAGCGCGCCTCCCAGGAGACCGCCCGCGGGGCCTAGGACCTCGCGCCCCCGCGCCTAGACGAGGGACCCCTCACCATCGGAGCGTGGGGCCCCTAGGACCCCGCGCCTAGAGGGACACCCGGCGGAAGGGCAGCCCGCCCTCGGGTTCGTCGCCGAACAGGACCGTCACGCCCTCGGAGCCCATCCGGTCGAGGAAGGCCTGGAGGCCGCCCTCCCTGGGCGGCGGGGTCAGCACCAGGGGCGTACCCGAGTCGATCGCGGCGGTGAGCACCGCCAGGTCGGAGCCGAGGGCCGCCAGCGGAGCCCCGGGGGCGACGACCACCGCGATCCGGTCGCGTTCGCCCAGGTCCCACGCCTTGACCAGGTCCCGCCCGGCCGCCACCACCTCGGCTCCGCTGAGGACGCGGTCGGCGGACTCGAGCGCGGGCTCGGCGGCGTCGACCGGGTAGGCGGGGAAGTGGTCCCCGTGCCCGCGGACCTCCACGGTGTAGTCGGTGACCATCGGCGGGACCTCGCGCAACGGCAGGCCCAGCGGGTCCAGGGACGTCCCCACGACCTCCTCCGCGCCCCCGTCCAGAGCGGCCGCCAACTGGTCCGGGCCCGCCACCGCGACCTCGGGGGCGTCCCCGCCCCCGGTGAGTACGGCGCGGGCCCCCACCGACCAGCACGACAGCGCCCACGCCAACGACTGCCAGTGCGGAGGCAGGGAGAGCGCGATCCGGTCGCCGGGCTGCGTGCCGAAGCCGTCCACGAGCATGTTCGAGGTCTTGGACACCCAGTTGTCGAGGGTGGCCCGGGACAGTTCGATCCGGTCGCCGAGGTCGTCGTAGGCGGTCACGAACGGGCGTGAGGGATCGGCGGAGACGAGGGCGCGCCAGAGCCGCGCGGGAGAGTCGGACATGGCGCCCATGCTAGGCGCACCCGCACCCCCACGAAGCGGGCCGACCACCCCTTTGTCACGGTCGCGCCGTGAATGCGGACGGAGTGTGCGTAGCGGGGGGCGAAGTGCCAGAGTTGCCTCATGCGCCTGCTTCCCGGACGGCTCCTCGCCCGTGTGACCGCGCTCCCCGCGATCGCCCTCTCGGCCTGGCTCCTCGTCGCCTTCCCCCTGCTGGTCCTCGGCCAGTTCACCCCGCTGACCGGGCTCGTTCTCGGACTCCCCGCCGTGCTCGCCGCGTGCGCCCTGCTGCCGCGCCTGGTCCCGGACCCGCCGGAGGGGGAGGACACGCCCTGGTGGCCGGTGGTCGCCGTGCTCCTGGTGACCGTGGCCTTCGCCGCCGTCCAGATCGCCTACCACGCCGAGGCCCTGGTGATCCGGCGCGACCCCGCCTCCTACGCCATGTACACCGCGTGGATCGCCGACAACGGGTTCCTGCCCATCCCGCAACAGCGCGAGCTCATCGCGGGCGACGACCCGGCACTGAGCTACCAGAGCCTGGCCTACTACCAGCGCGACGAGGTCATCTGGCCGCAGTTCATGGCCGGGGCGCCCCTGGTCCTGGCCGTCGGCCACTGGCTCGGCGGGCTCGACGGCATGCTGGTGACCACCCCGGTGCTGGGCGCGCTGGGCGTCCTCACCTTCGCCGGCCTCACCGCCCGACTGGTCGGTGCGCGCTGGGCCCCCCTGGCCGCCCTCATCCTGGCCGTGTGCCTGCCGCAGCAGTGGGTGAGCCGCTTCACCTACAGCGAACCCCTCGCACAGATCCTGCTCCTGGGCGGGATGGTCATCGCCTACGACGCCCTCGCGAGCCGAAGCGCCCTCAGGGACCGCTGGGGCGGCCCCCAGATCCTCGCGCTGGCGGCGGGAGTGGTGTTCGGGCTGGGCGTCCTGGTACGCATCGACGCCATCCGCGACCTCCTGCCGGTCGTGGGGTTCGTCGGCCTCCTGTTGGTCGCCCGGCGGGGGCAGGCGCTGCCCCTGCTCGCGGGGCTGGGCGTGGGTGTGGGCTACGGGCTGGTCGCGGGGTACGGCTACTCCCAGCCGTACCTGGAGTACCTGTCCGACTCCCTCAACCCGCTCCTGCTCATCAGCGCCGCCGTCATCGGCGCCACTGTGGCGCTCACCGCCGCGCTGTGGCGCTTCGGCCTCCCGCACACCGAACGCGTCCGCTGGCTCCCCAACGCGATGGCGGCGGTCGCACTGCTGGTCATGGTCGGCTTCGCGGTCCGTCCGCTGCTCTGGCCGGACTACGGCCACGGCAGCGACTTCACCGACCAGTGGGTGGCCTCCGTCCAGGACATCGAGGGCCTGCCGATCGAGGGCAGCCGCACCTACTACGACATGAGCCTGTACTGGGTGGGCTGGTACGTGGGCCTGGGCACCGTCCTGTTCGCCTCGCTCGGCGTGGCGCTGGTGCTGCGGCGCCTCACCCAGCGCCGCGACCTCCAGTGGCTGCTGCCCGCCATGCTGCTCGTGTGGACGGTCGCCACCACGCTCCTGCGCCCCGCCATCACCCCCGACCACCCGTGGGCCAGCCGACGCCTGATCGTGCTGGTGATCCCCGCGTTCGTGCTGTTCGCGGTCTGGTTCCTGGCCTGGCTGACCCGCTACTGCGAGAGGTCCGTCCGCGGTGCCCGCACCGCGTCTCTGGTGCGGAACCTCCCCGTGGTGGTCGCGGCCGGGGCGGCCGTGGCCCTGCTCGGACCCGGTGCCGTCACGTCGGCCTGGGGAATCATGGGGTACCGGCAGGACGTGGGCACCGTCGCGGAGACGGAACGCCTCTGCGGGTCGCTGCCACCCGACTCCTCCGTCGTCGTGGTCGACTCGGGGATGGCGGGCAACTACATGCCGCTCCTGCGCAACGTCTGCGGGGTGCCCACCGCCGCCCTCGACGACGCCTCACCCGAAGCCGTCGACAGGGTCGTCACCGCGATCCACCAGAGGGGGCGCGACGCCGTCCTCGCGGCCTCGGACTGGCAACTGATCGACGCGGCCACCGACTCCGAGGTGGAACCGGAGCGGCACTTCCACGTCGTCGCCCAGATGGACCCCAGTACCCTCATGGAGCCCCCGACCGGACACTGGACCTTCAACGGCAGCGTGTGGACCGCGGTCCTGCCCGCAGCCGACGACCCGGCGTGAGTCCCACGCCTCCCCGACCATCCCGCTGAGAAGGACCATGAGTCACCCAGACGCCCAGGACCGCGCCCCGGAGCGCGACGACCCGCCCGTGCGGGTCACGATCGTCCTCCCCTGCTACAACGAGGAGGAGCACGTCGTCGACGAGATCAAACGGATCTGCTCGGCGATGGACGCCTCCGGGTACGGGTACGAGCTGCTCGCCGTCGACGACGCCTCCACCGACGGGACACTGGCCCGGCTGCGCGAGGTGGAGGACCTCTTCCCCCAGATGAGGGTGGTGGCCTTCGAGCACAACGGCGGCTCCGGAACCGTGCGCAGGATCGGCAGCCAGCGGGCCCGAGGCGAGTACGTGGTGTGGACCGACGCCGACATGAGCTACCCGAACGAGCGCATCCCCGAGCTCGTCGCCATGCTCGACCAGGACCCCGAGATCGACCAGGTCGTGGGCGCGCGCACCCAGGAGATGGGATCGCACAAGGCGCTGCGGGTCCCCGCCAAGTGGATGATCCGCAAGATCGCCGAGCGCCTCACCAACACCCGCATCCCCGACCTCAACTCCGGGCTCCGGGTGTTCCGTAGGGACGTGGCCCGCCCCTACCTGCGGCTGCTGCCGCCCGGGTTCTCCTGCGTCACCACGATCACGCTGGCGTTCCTGTCGAACCAGCACCCCGTGAGGTACGTGCCCATCGAGTACGCCAAGCGCGCGGGCACGTCCAAGTTCCACTTCGTCCGCGACGCCTACCGGTACATCCTCCAGGTGCTGCGCATGGTCATGTACTTCAACCCCCTCAAGGTGCTCATGCCGCCCGCCCTGTGGCTGCTGGGCATCGGCGCCGCCAAGTTCGTGTACGACCAGGCGCGCAACCCGCTCTACATGCCCAACAACACCGTCATGATCCTCATGACCGGGCTGATCATCGCGGCCATCGCGCTCCTGGCCGACCTCATCGTGCGATCCAGGGAGCACCCGTGACCGGACGGATCACCCTCGTGGGCCCCGCGCACCCCTACAAGGGCGGCGGGGCCCGGCACACGACCGAACTCGCGCACCGGCTGAGCGCCTCGGGGCGTGAGACCGGGATCGAGTCGTGGCGGGCACAGTACCCGGCGGTGCTCTACCCCGGACAGCAGACCATCGCCGATCCCGAGGGCGAGCCGTTCCCCGACACCCGCCGCAAACTGGCCTGGTACCGGCCGGACGGCTGGTGGCGCACCGGGCGGCGGCTCGCCGCGACCAGCGACCTGGTGGTGCTCACCCTGTTCTCGCCGGTGCAGGTCCCCGCCTACCTCGGCGTGCTCGCCGGTATCCGTTCGCGGCGAGGGGGAGGGACCCGGGTGGTGGCGCTGTGCCACAACGTCCTGCCGCACGAACGCCGAGCGGTCGACGTGTCCCTGGTCCGGGCGCTGCTGCGGCGGGTGGACGGGGTGCTCACCCACTCGGCCGAGCAGGGGCGCCTCGCCGAGGGGCTCCTCGGCCCCGACCGTCCGCGCCCCGTGGTCGCGCGGATGCCGCCGCACCTGCCCGATACCGGCGCACCGGTGGGGGAGGGGGCGGAGCCCGGCGCGAACGGGGAACGCCGCCACCTGCTGTTCTTCGGGATCGTGCGCCCCTACAAGGGCGTGGACGTCCTGCTGCGCGCCCTGGCCGAGGGGGCGCCCGAGGACGTCACCCTGACCGTGGCAGGCGAGTTCTGGGGCGGTTCCGGCGACCTCACGGCCCTGGCGAAGGAGCTGGGAGTGGCCGACCGGGTCCGGTTCCACGAGGGGTACGTGCCCGCCGAGGCGCTGCCCGGGCTGCTCGCGGGAGCGGACGCCCTGGTGCTGCCGTACCGCACCGCGACCGCCACCCAGAACGTGTGGCTGGCGCACGAGCACGGGGTTCCGGTGATCGCCACCCGGGCGGGCACCCTGGCCGACCACGTGCGGGACGGGGTCGACGGCCTGCTCTGCGCCCCCGGCGACCCCACCGACCTCGCGCGGGCACTGTCCGCCTTCTACGAGCCGGGCGTGCCCGCGCGGCTGCGCGGGGGCGTCCGTCCGGTGGACGCCGGACCCTACTGGTCGGCCTACACCGACCGGCTGCTGTCCGTCTGAGCCCCGGCGGAACGCCGACGCAGGTGGAGCACGGCGGGCACCAGCAGGAAGACCGCGCCGAGCACACCGGTCCCCAGGACGATCCAGGGCAGGTAGGCGCGCGGACCGGAGGCACCCTGCTCGGCACCGGAGGCGCGCTGGCCCTCCAGCTCCTCCTCGGTGCCCACCTGGACACTGCTCACCGGGGTCGAGGCGGTCACCGCGCAGTCACCGAACCCGGGCAGGGAGAACGACTCGGTGGCCACCCGCACCTCGTAGAAGCCCAGCGGCGGCTCCCAGTCCTCCCACGCGAGGGTGGGCGGGGCGTCGCCGGTGAGCAGCCTGCCGTCGGGGCCGGAGAGGGTGGCGGTGAGGGTTCCGGCGCGGTCCGCCGCGGCGCCCATCTCCTCGGCGGTGATCCCGGGCAGGGGTTCGGGATGCGGCACGACCACGAGTTCGAGGTCCGTGGACCCCTCCTCGGCCGTCGCCCCGGGCCCCTCCGGGCTCTCCTCGCCGTCCCCGACTTCCTCGTTCTCCTCAGCGGCGAGTTCCGCGGCCAGGGAGAGTGTGAGTTCGGGCTGGCCGTCGGGGGAGTCGCTGAGGACCGGGAAGAGCTGTCCGATCACGGTGAGCGTGCCGGTGCCCTGGTCACACGCCACGTCGGCGGGTTTGACGTAGGCGTGGGAGGGGCCGTCGGGGGTGGGTTCGTCCGTGGGTTCGTCCGCGGGGGCGGCGGCTCCGAGCACGACCGGCACCAGGACGAGGGTCGCGGCGAGTGCGGACAGGACACGTGGGAAGCGGGGGGCCCAGTTCATACGGCATGAGCATAGGCCGCACCCCCTCAAAATAGAAGGTTTCTTTCCTGTTTTGTTGCGCGGGTTCCGGCCCGGTCCTCCACGACCGCGCCGACGGCGGGCCCGCTCCGGGCCCCGTTCCCCCGCTCCTGCGTTCCCGCGCCCCCGTACCCCTCAGGTCGCCGTGCCGGTGCCGTGTCCCCCCTCGACAGCCGCACCCGCACCCGGCCGCGCATCGGGCACGTCCGCGTCCGCGACGTCGGCTCTGGGCGGACCGGACAGCAGGAGCGACAACCCCGCCCACCCCAGGTCCGCCACCGTCATCACCAGCCTCGACAGCACCGCCACCACCAGGGCGGCGCCCGCGTCCACGACCGGGGCGAGCGCCACCACCAGCACCACCTCGCGCACTCCCAGACCGGCGGGGGCGAACACCACCAGCAGCCCCAGCACCCAGGCCAGGGCATAGGCTCCCACCGCCGGGCCCACCGACCCCAGCGCCTCGCCGCCCACGGCCCAGGTCAGCAACCACACGTGTGCGCCCAGGGGTACCCACGCCACCAGGGTCCAGAGCACCGACGCCGTGACCGCGCGCCCGCCGACCGCCAGCGGCCCGGCCTCGGTCACCTCACGGAACCGGGCGAACGGGCGGGCCGCCAGCCGCACCCCCCACCCGAGCACCCCCGGGTGCAGGCAGGCCAGCAGCACCGGCGCGGCCGCCAGCGCCCACCACCAGCGCCGGGCCGCCTCGGCGGAGGACAGCGGCAGCGCCACCGCGGCCACCGCCAGACTCACCGCCACTGTCACGGCCACGGCCAGCAGGGTGGCCGCCGCACCCCGTGATCTGGGCACCTTCCAGTCGCGTGCCAGCTCCACCTGGGCGACGAACGCCCACACCGAGCCCGGCAGGTACTTGCCCAGCTGTCCCACGAACATCACGCGGGCGGCGGCGCCTCGGGGCAGCGGTGACCCCAGTCCGGCCAACAGCGAGCGCCAGGCCATCATCTGCGCGGCCAGCCCCAGCATCCCGGCGAGGACGGCGGCGGGCAGCACCCACAGGGGAAGCTCGGCCACGGCGGTCCGCGCCTGGGTCCAGTGGGTGTACAGGGCCGCGCCCGCGCACGCGCCCACCAGCGCGAGCAGGGCCAGGCGCGCCCAGGGGTTCCTTCGAAGCCGAGTCAGCACCGTCCCAGCCTATGTCGCGGGCCCCCGCCAGCCCCGGCGGTCCACAGGGGCGAAACCGGGGACGGCCGTCGGGTGGCGGCCGTCGGCACGGGGGACCGGGAGCGTAGGCTGGGCCCTTATGAGTGGTGTGAACGACCCTGCCCCCATGCCCACACCGACGACATCCGCGATGCGCAGGGCCCTGGCCCGCGCCCGAGACGGCAAGACCCTCGACGTCACCGAGGCGGAGGTGCTGCTGCACGCCCGGGACGAGGACCTCGAACGGCTCCTGGAGTACGCGGGGCGGGTCCGTGACGCGGGTCTGGAGGCGGCGGGCCGCCCCGCCGTCATCACCTACAGCCGCAAGGTGTTCGTCCCTCTGACCCGCCTGTGCCGCGACCGCTGCCACTACTGCACCTTCGCCACGGTCCCCGGCCGGGTCGAGGCGCCCTACATGTCGCCCGACGAGGTCCTGGAGATCGCCCGCCGGGGCGCGGAGACGGGCTGCAAGGAGGTCCTCATCACCCTGGGGGACCGGCCCGAGGACCGGTGGAAACAGGCCGCGGAGTGGCTCGACTCGCGCGGATACGACGACACCCTCTCCTATGTGCGGGCCATGGCGATCATGGTCCTGGAGGAGACCGGTCTGCTCCCGCACCTCAACCCCGGCGTCCTGACCTGGTCGGACCTCCAACGGCTCAAGCCGGTCGCCCCCTCCATGGGGATGATGCTGGAGACCACCTCGCGGCGGCTGTTCGCCGAGAAGGGCCAGCCCCACTACGGCAGCCCCGACAAGGACCCCGCGGTGCGGCTGCGCGCCCTGGAGGACGCCGGGCGTTCCAGCGTTCCCTTCACCACCGGCATCCTGCTGGGGATCGGCGAGACGGTCGCGGACCGAGCCGAGTCGATCTTCGCGATGCGCGGGGTCTCCCGCCGCTACGGCGGCGTCCAGGAGGTCATCGTGCAGAACTTCCGTGCCAAACCGGACACCGCGATGATGCACCGCCCCGACGCCGAACGCGACATGATGGCCGCCACCATCGCCGTCACGCGCCTCGTCATGGGTCCCCGGGCGCACGTGCAGGCCCCACCCAACCTCATCGGCGCCGACCAGGGCGGTGTGGACGAGTACGCGCTGATGATCCGCGCGGGCATCGACGACTGGGGCGGGGTCTCTCCGCTCACCGCGGACCACGTCAACCCCGAGCGCCCCTGGCCGCAGATCGACGACCTGGCCGCCCGCACCGCCGCAAGCGGCTTCACCCTGCGTGAGCGCCTCACGGTGTACCCCGAGTACATCCGGGCGGGGGAACCGTGGGTGGACCCGCGCCTGCGCGAGCACGTCGACGCCCTGGTGGACCCGCGGACCGGCCTGGCCCGTGAGGACGCGCCCCTGGTGGGCCGCCCCTGGCAGGAGCCCGAGGCGGTCCTGGTCTCCTCGGGCCGCACCGACCTGCACACGGGGATCGACACCGAGGGCCGCACCGACGACCGGCGCGGCGACTTCGACGCGGTCTACGGCGACTGGGACGAACTCGCCCCGGGTGTGGACCGCCGGGGCGCGGTGCCCCGACGCCTGGACCCCGAGATCGCCGCCGCCCTGCGCAGCGCCGAGAACGACCCGGCCGGGCTCGACGACGCCGAGGCGCTCGCCCTGCTGCACGCGGACGGCGACGCCCTGGAGGCGCTCACCGACCTGGCCGACCGGGTCCGCCGCGACACCGTCGGCGACGACGTCACCTACGTCGTGACCAGGAACATCAACTTCACCAACGTCTGCTACACCGGCTGCCGGTTCTGCGCGTTCGCCCAGCGGCGCACCGACGCCGACGCCTACACGCTGTCCCTCGACCAGGTCGCCGACCGCGCCGAGGAGGCCTGGAAGGCCGGGGCCACCGAGGTGTGCATGCAGGGCGGCATCCACCCGGACCTGCCCGGGACCGCCTACTTCGACATCGCGGCCGCCGTCCGCGAGCGCGTCCCGGACCTGCACGTCCACGCCTTCAGCCCGATGGAGGTGGTCAACGGAGCGGCGCGCACCAACCTGTCGGTGCGCGAGTGGCTGTCCCGCGCCCGCGAGGCCGGTCTCGGGTCGATCCCGGGGACGGCCGCGGAGATCCTCGACGACGAGGTCCGGTGGGTGCTCACCAAGGGCAAGCTGCCCGCCAGCGAGTGGATCGAGGTCATCACGACCGCCCATGACCTGGGCATCCCCACCACGTCCACGATGATGTACGGGCACGTGGACTCGCCGCACCACTGGGTGGCGCACATCAAGCTGCTGCGCTCGCTCCAGGAGCGCTCCATGGAGCGCAACGGCAGGCCCGGCTTCACGGAGTTCGTGCCGCTGCCGTTCGTGCACACGAACGCCCCGATCTACCTCGCCGGGCTGGCCCGCACGGGCCCCACCGTGCGGGAGAACCGCGCGGTGCACGCCCTGGCCCGCCTGCTCCTGCACGGGAGCATCGACAACATCCAGGGGTCGTGGGTGAAGCTCGCGGAGGACACCTTCCGCCAGCTGCTGCGGGGCGGCGTCAACGACGTCGGCGGCACCCTCATGGAGGAGACCATCAGCCGGATGGCCGGTTCGGGCCAGGGCTCGTACAAGACCATCAGCGACATCAGGGCGCTCGTGGAGCCCACCGGCCGCCCGGTCCGCCAGCGCACCACCACCTACGGGGCGGTGTCGCAGGAGCGCCGCCGCGTGGCCGAGGCCAGCGACGGGGTGGCTCCCAGCATCCTGCGTCGCCAGCTCCCCCTGGCCTGACCGGCGCGGACGAGAAGGGGGCGGGGCGCCGGGGTGGCGTCCCGCCCGCCGTGGTTCAGCGGATGACGCCGTCGCCGAACTTCCACGCTCCGGCCGCCGCTCCCGCGCCCGCGATCAGGGCGAGCCCGGTGGGAACCCCGGAGTGCAGGCTGAGCAGGACGGTGGCGGCTCCGCAGATCAGCGCGATCAACGCCAGGAGGGCGACGCGCGTACTGACGCGGGCGGGCTGGTGGTCGGACGGGGGTGACGGGGACTTCTGGCTCCCGGCCAAGGTCGTGTACCTCCGGTGTCTCCGGTCAGGGGGCAGGGTGGAGGGGCCGGTCACGCTCGGGGCCGGCCCGCGCTCCGGACGCTCCGGTACTACGGGGCGTTCTCGCGGTCCGCTTCGGTGTCCGGCTCCGCGTGCTCCGTTTCCCCGTCGACGAGCAGACGGCGGGTCAGGCGGCGCCTCCAGGCCTGCTGGAGGTCGTCCGCGGCCTCGGCCAGCAGGCGGTCGAGTGCGGATTCCAGCTCCGAGGGCGTTTCGTCGTTCACGCTTCCCCTTCTTTCAGAGAGTTCCCCTGACGGGCGCCGGGGTTCGAGGTCACCTCGGTCAGTCCCAGAGCCTCGCTCAGGCGTTCGTGTCCCATGGCGAGCAGGGCCTCACGGGCCCGGACGATGCGTTTGCGCGCGGTGCTGGCGGGGATTCCCAGCTCCTGGGCCACGTCCACGACCCGCAGCCCGCCCAGGGCGTGGAGGGTCATCGCCTTCCGCTGGAGCGGGGGGAGCGCGGCCAGGAGTTCGAGGACGAGCCTGGTGCCCTCCGCGAGGTCGAGCTGCTCCTCGGGTAGCTGCCGTGGGTCATGGGCGAGAATCGACGCCCGGTCGACCTCCTCCACCAGGGACTCGTGTTCCCGGTCGCCGACCTGCCTGGCGTGGAAGCGTTCGGCGACGGTCCTCATCCAGGCGCGAAGCGACCGGATCTCCGTGCCGTTGACCGTCGCCCTGTGGGCCTCCTTGACGGCGTGCGCGGTGGCGTCGTCGATGTCGGCGTGGGACATGCCGGGGCGTCCGGTGAACTCGACGGCCAGCTGCGAGGCGGTCCGAATCATCGTGTCGAGGGTGTGTTCCGGGCGGGTGTCCGGGAGGTCCCGCTGTGTGGTGACGTGCTGCATGGGGGTCGCTCTCCTCTGTTCCCGGGTACGGGGATTCTCCCCGTGACCCTTCGGCATTCGGCTTGGGCCTGACCGATCGGGGCACCCGTCCGTTTCAGGACAGGGCTCCCCCGATGAATCAGTGCCGAACGCGAGTGCGAACCCCTAGAACCGCAGCATGGGAACACTCCTCTTGGTGGTCGTGTCGGAGACCGATCCCTCCGCCATGAATGAGTGGCGGATCGGGGGCCGAAAGGGGACGCTCTGATGGTGTGTCGCGCGTCACATTTCTGGCTCTGATCTCGAGGGCCGCGCACGGGAAAGGGGCGGGGCGCCGGGGGGTGGCGTCCCGCCCCTTGGGGGCGGCCCGTCGGGGATGGGAGTGAGGCGACGGGGCGCTGACCGCGGGTGGGAGTGGTCCCGCGGGTTCGGGGGGTTACTGGAGTCGGGCCGAGATGGCGTTGGCGAAGGCGTAGTCGTTCGTGGCGTCCCAGTTGATGGACCAGGTCATCACGCCGCCGATCGGCCCGTAGGGGGTGTCGGGGGAGTAGGAGCCGCAGTTGGTGCCGGTCTCCAGGCAGTCCAGGGCGGAGATGATGCCGCTGGGGGCGAGGTAGCCGCCTCCGGCCGCGGAGGGGACGGCGGGCAGGCCGAGGCCGACCTGGTCGGGGCTCAGGCCCATCTCCAGCTGGATACAGGCCTGCGCGGCGACGAAGTCGCTGGAGCCCTGCGTGTACACGCTGCCGTCACAGCCGAGCATGGAGCCCGAGTTGTAGTACTGCATGTTCACGATGGTGAGGATGTCGGAGATGTTGTCGGCCAGCTGGTAGTAGGCGGCGCTGGGGCTCTGGAAGTCGATGGTCTGCGGCGCCATCGTGATGATGAGTTCGGGACCCGTCCTGTCGCTGAGGTCGCGCAGGGCGTTGGTCATGTGCTCGGCGTTGATGCCGTGCTCCAGGTCGATGTCCACGCCGTCGAACCCGTAGTCCGTCATGAGTTCGTGGGTGGTGTCGGCGAAGTTCTTCGCCTGGGTGGGGTTGGTGACGTTCACGTGGCCGAGCTCGCCGCCCACGGAGATGATCACCTTGCGGCCCTCGGCCTGGATGGCGGCGACGTCCTCGCGGAACTGGGCGTCGGTGTAACCGTCGAGCTCGTCGCTGGCCAGGTTGAAGGTGATGCCGCCGTCGAGCTGGGGGTGGTTGTCAGCGAAGGCGATCGCGACGAGGTTGTACTCGCTGGGGATCGCGGAGAGCGGCATCACGGTGGAGCCGTTGTCGAAGTTGTGCCAGTAGCCGGTGAGCCACTGGCCGTTCTGTTGCGCCTCGACGGTCTCGGGGGTGGTCGAGGCCTGGGCGGGTTCGGGGGCCAGGGCGCCACCGGTGGTGACGAACGCGGTGGCGATCGCGGCGAGGCCGCTGAGGATCGCGAGCCTGGTCTTCCGGGTGCTGAGCATGGGGAGTGCTCCTTTCGTCGAGCGGGGTGACGAAGGCGTGCTCTGTGAGCCGGTAATTGTTAAGAAACCTTAAAGTTGTGTTCGGCGGCAGTCAACGGAAATGGTTAGGAAAGTTTGCGGTTTTCTTGGGGACCCGGTACCACTCACACCCCGTAGTGGCCGCTCCCGCTGTCCCGGATGTCCATGCCCCGTGCCAGCTTCGTGAACACGTCGTGGTCGATCTCCCCCGAGCGGTACAGGGAGATGAGCGCGTCGCGGCGGGCCTGGTTGATCTGGGTGAGCGTGGTCCTGCGGTCCCGGGCGAACTCCTTCACCCGGTCGAGGTCGTCGCCGTCCCCGTCCAGCAGCCCCTTCACGTGGCCGATCCGCTTGCTGAACCCCCCGCGGACGACGTCCGCCGTACGGTCGTCGATGTCGCCGTCGGTGAGCATCTCGTCCACCCTGCGCACGGCGGCGCAGTCCATCTCGTACTCGGCCCTCAGGAACTCCCGGTGACGGGTGCGTTCGTCGGTCAGCCCCAGCTTGCGCAGCAGCCACGGCAGAGAGCTGCCCTGCCCCACCAGCGTGCCCATCACGACCACACCCGCGATGAAGATCAGCGCGCCCCGGTCCGTGAACTCCTGTCCACCCAGCGTCGCGGGCAGGGACAACGCGATGGCGAGCGAGACCGCCCCGCGCATCCCGCTCCAGCTGATCGCCACCCGTTCCCGGAAGTTCGACACCGACATGCGTGACCGCGAGAGGAAGCGCTGTAGCGAGGTCAGGAACAACATCAGCACCATGCGCAGCACGATCGCCGCGACGGTCACCAGAAGCGCCGCCACCACCAGGTCCACGATCGAGTAGTGCGCCCGCACCGCCCGCAGCACCGCGTCCAGCTGCAACCCGAGCAGCACGAACAGCATCGCCTCCAACAGGCTCACCAGGGTTCCCCAGATCGTCTGGCCGCTCACCCTGACCCGGGGCGGCAGCAGGCCCTCGCCGTGCGTGCCCAGGTAGAACCCGGCCACCACCGCCGAGAGCACACCGGAGAACCCCGCCATCTCGGACGGGACGTAGGCCACGAACGGGGTCACCAGCACCGTCATCAGCTGGAGCGACGGGTCCTGGACCCGGCTCCGCCCCCAGGCGATCACCACCGCCACCACGGCGCCGTAGAGCAGGCCGCCCACCACCACCTTGCCCAGCTCCAGGAGGGCGTCTCCCGGGGTGAGCGGTCGCAGCATGGCGGTCACCGCCAGGCTGAACAGGGTCAGCGCGACCCCGTCGTTGATCAGGGACTCGCCCTCCAGGATCGTCAGCACCCGGCGCGGCGTGCCCGCCCGCTTGAGGATCGCGGACGCCGCCACCGCGTCGGTGGGGGCGATGGCCGCTCCCAACGCGATCGCGGCGGGCCAGCCCGCGTCGGGGATCAGCAGGTGGATGACGGCGGCCAGGCCGAACGCCGTCGCCAGGGTCACCCCCACCGACATCACGATGATGGGCCGCGCCAGTTCGCGCATGTCGCGGGGGGAGGAGAAGAACGCCGCGTTGTAGATCAGCGGCGGGAGGAACACCAGGAGGATGATCTCGGGGGTGATCGACATCGAGTGCATCCACGGCACCACCCCGAGGAGCATGCCCAACACCACCAGCACCACCGCGCCCGGCAGGCGCACGCGTCCGGCGATCAGCTGCCCCGTGATGACCGCCACCACCACGACCAGCGTGGCGACCACGTAATGCTCGACGGACACCCCTGCCCCCTCCGACGCCCCGGACCCCGCCCCAGCATGCCGGGGCGGGGCCGGGCCGCGCCGCAGGACGCGCCGCCACGGACCCGGGTCAGCGCACCACGAGGAAGGCGTCCGGGTCCCGGGGAGGCCTCTCCCTGGGCGCCTCGGCCGCGTACCCCACGGCCACGGCTCCCATCGGCAGCCAGTCCTCGGGCACGTCCAGGACCTCGCGCACCACGTCGGCGCAGAACATCGTCGAGGAGATCCACGCCGAACCCAGGCCCTCCATGGCCAGGCCCACCAGCAGGCTCTGCACACCGGCTCCCATGGCCACGAGGAACATCGACCGTTCGGCGTCGGCCCGGCGCTCGTCCGGGTAGGGGTGCGCGCCGTCCGCGACCAGGAACGGCACCACCAGGGAGGGGGCGCCGCGCAGCACGTCGCCGCGCCGGGTCCGCCGGGCGATCTGCTCCTCGGTGAACCCGTCGCCGCGCAGGTCCTCGACCCAGGCGGCGAGCATCGCGTCCAGCAGCCGACGACGCGTGTCCCCGGACTCCACCGACACGAACCGCCAGGGCGTCGTGTGGTGCGGGGCCGGGGCGGTCACCGCGGTGGCCACCGCCCGCCGCACCAGCGCCGGGTCGACCGCGCGGTCGGTGAAGGAGCGCACGGTCCGCCGGGCCGCCACCACGTCCCGGGAGCCGTACCGGAACAGGTCCTCGTCGGCCGGGCGCACGAGCGCCGCCGCCCCGGGGCCGTCCTCCTCGGTGACCAGGGGGCCCAGGCCCGAGACCACGGCCACCGGCACCCCGGAGGTCTTGCCCTTGACCAGTTCGCCGGCGGCCGCGACCTCGTCGGCGACCGCGTTGATGGTGGCCTCCATGACCGTGCCGTGGCTGTCGGCGGTGCCGCGCAGGTCCTGCGCGGGGACGATGCCCGCGGCACCGATCGCCACGTCGGTCTGGCCCAGCCGCCAGGGGCGGCCGAAGGTGTCCGAGACCACCACGCCCACGCGCACGCCCGACAACTCCGCCAGACGAGCCCTCAGGGCGCGCGCGGAGGCGTCGGGGTCCTCGGGGAGCAGGAGCACCGTCCCCGGTTCGACGTTCGAGGCGTCGACCCCGGCCGCGGCCATGACCAGGCCCGACCGGTGCTGTGAGATCCGGATGTGGCCCATGCGCGCCACCACCCGGTCGGTCTCGGCGTCGATCGCCGCCTCACGGTCGTCTCCGGGCTGGGAGCGCCCCTCGGCCTTGCTCACGATCTTGGAGGTGACGACCAGCACGTCGCCGTCGGTGAGGGGCTGGCCGGAAGCGGCCACGGCCTCGGCGACCAGCACCGCGAGGTCGTCACCCGCGCGCACCTCGGGGATGCCGGGCAGCCCGCGCACCGTCAGCGTGTGCGCGCGCGACCACTCCGGAGCCGGCTCGGTCCGCGTCTGGACGCTCACCGTGCCCCCGCCCCGCGCTCGGACAGCTCCAGGGCGAGGTCGACGGCGGCCCGGGCGATCGCCTCCGTGGACTCCGGATCGCTCATGTACAGCGGGCGCGAGCGCACCTCCACGCCCTCCACGGCGGTGTCGGCGTCGGCCTCGTCCACCAACCAGCCGTCCAGCAGGTCGGAGCCCAGGTACTCGGCCACGGCCCCGGCCCCGGTCTCCACGCCGACGGCGGTCAGGCACGCGTCGGCCATCCCGCGCACCGGGGCGCCGCCGATGATCGGTGAGACCCCGACCACGGTCTTCTCCGCCATGGCCTCGCGGATACCCCCGATGTTGAGGATGGAGCCCACGCTCACCACGGGGTTGGACGGCGGGATGATCACCGCGTCGGCGTTGCGGATGGCACGGATGACGCCGGGAGCGGGCGCGGCCTTCTCCGCGCCCATGCTGATGATCTGCTGGGCGGGCAGTGCGGCCCGGTGTCTGATCCACCACTCCTGGAAGTGGATGGCCCGGCGGCCGTCCGCGTCCTCGACGATCACGTGCGTCTCGACCTGGTCGTCGGTCATGGGCACGAGCCGCACGCCGGGCTTCCAGCGGTCGCACAGCGCCGTGGTGACGGAGGAGAGCGGGTACCCGGCGGCGATCATCTGCGACCGCACGACGTGGGTGGCGGTGTCCCGGTCGCCCAACCCGAACCAGGTGGGCTTCATCCCGTAGGCGGCGAGTTCCTCCTTGACCGTGAAGGTCTCGTCGGTGCGCCCCCAGCCCTGTTCCTCGTTGATCCCGCCGCCGAGGGTGTACATGACGGTGTCCAGATCGGGGCAGATCCGGAGGCCGAAGAGGGTGATGTCGTCACCGGTGTTGCCGATGACGGTGATCTGGTGGTCTGTGGCCTGGTCCGATTCGGCCGCGGCGTCGATTCCCAGGGCGGCCTTGAGACCGCGGAGGAAACGCGCGCCGCCGATACCGCCAGCCGGTACGACTATCCGCATGCGCCCAAGTCTGGCAGGCTGGGGGCGAGTATGGGTCGTCTGCCCCTCCGTGGGTACGATCCGGCGTGACCGTTCCGGTACCGACGGTGTGTGAACCATCGGGCGGCGGTCGCCATCCCACTTCATCGGCCCCGCGTTCGGTGTCCCCGACGTTCGTTCGAGCGCGCTCTGGCCGATTCACCCGACAGCCCGACGATATGCCAAGCTTCCTCCGACGCGACGGCGAAGCAGAAGAGGGGAACCTCTCTTGAACAACGAAACACTCGACCGCCTGCGCCTTCCCGGGGCCTGGGTCCTGCTGGGGGCCGTGGGCGTCCACATGCTCGCCGGTCTCATCTCGGTGATCATCGGCTCCGGCCTCCGGGACTCCAGTTTTGCCGAGGCCATGGTGGAGAGCGGTGGGTCCTTCTACGGGTTCTCCGTCTCCTTCCTGCTCGTGGCCGCGATCGCCCTGGTGCTGACCAGCCAGCGCACCCGCCCCAACTCGTTCCCGGTGATCCTCACCGCGATGATCCTGGTCGGCGTCGGCCTGCTGTTCTGCCTCATCGCGCTGATCAGCGGCTTCCTCGACATCCGTCCGGGTCAGGGGGGTCTCGCCTTCGCCGGGTTCCTGGGCCGTCTGGCGCAGGGCGCGGTGCTCGGTTTCTTCGGGTTCTACCTGATCAAGATCTTCAACGACCCGACCGTGGTTCCGCGCGCGCAGCCGCAGCAGCAGGTGTACAACCAGCAGCAGTTCCCGCCGGCCACCGGTGCGCAGCAGTCCTTCGCCCAGGCCGCCTACCCGGCCGCCGACCCCGCCGCGCAGCAGCAGGCGTACGGCTACGACCCCGCCGCGCAGCAGGCCGCGTACGGTCAGGACGCCGCCGCCCAGCAGCAGGCGTACGGGACCGGCGCCCAGCAGGCCTACGGCCAGGACGCGGCCGCGCAGCAGCAGGCGTACGGCTACGACCCCGCCGCGCAGCAGCAGGCCGCGTACGGTCAGGACCCCGCCGCGCAGCAGGCGTACGGGACCGGCGCCCAGCAGGCGTACAACTACGACGCCTCGGGTCAGCAGGCGGCCTACGGTCAGGACGCCGCCGCCCAGCAGGCCGCCTACGGCCAGGACGCCTCGGGCCAGCAGCAGGCCTACGGCTACGACGCGTCGGGCCAGCAGCAGGCGTACAACTACGACGCCTCGGGTCAGCAGGCGGCCTACGGTCAGGACGCCGCCGCCCAGCAGGCCGCCTACGGCCAGGCCTACGACCCGTCGCAGTACGCTCCGCAGCCCGCCGCCGACCAGCAGGCCCAGGACGCCATCGCCAACGGTTGGTACCAGGACCAGGGCCAGCAGGCCCAGGACACCCCGTCCGAGCCCGGAGTTGAACCATTCTTTAACTCCGGTGAGAACAATGGGGCCGAGGCGACCGACCAGAGCGGTGGCACCTACGGCAGCCAGTACGGCTCCGGCACCGGATACGGCTCTGACCAGCAAGGACAGGGCGGTGCCGACGGTCAGCAGAACTGGTACGGCAACGACGGCCAGCGCTGAACCGGCCCGGGCCGCCACGCTCTCCGCGCCTGGGGAAGGTACGTGAATTGCGTGGTAATCCACAGAACGGACATCGCGGGCCTGCCGTTGGAGGCTCGTGACATGATATTCAGTGGATTACCACGCAGTGCGCTTGACTCACAGTGACGCGCACACGTGTAATTCCCTTGTGGGATTTCCACCCGACCTGGGGGACGAAAAGGGTCGGGGACATCTATTGGGGGGCAACAGGAGGTGCGCATGAGCGAGGTCATCCCGCTGGCGCACGGCTCGGACGAAGATCTGGGCTGGCAGGAACGTGCCCTGTGCGCGCAGACCGACCCGGAGGCGTTCTTCCCCGAGAAGGGCGGCTCGACACGGGAGGCGAAGAAGGTCTGCCAGTCGTGCGAGGTACGTGCGGAGTGCCTGGAATACGCGCTGGAGCATGACGAACGCTTCGGCATCTGGGGGGGACTCTCCGAGCGCGAGCGCCGCAGGCTGAAGAAGGCCGCCGGGGGAGATTTCGATTTCCTGGCGGACATGCTGTAGGGGTACGCGTCGGGCGCGCCCGGGCCACGAGCCCGGGTGCGCCTTTTTCATGTTACGAGCCGTTCGGGCCCTTGGACAGGATTGGTTCGAGAGGTCCGCTGAGAGTTGAATGCGCCACTATGGGCCCCCTCGTCTCCCGGGCCAAAATGGTCCGTATTGGTGCGGGGTGGCGTATCGTGATGTCCCGCGTTCGCGTCCGCGAGCCGCCCCGGCGCACCCAGGCGCCCGCCGACCGTCCAGGCCGGCACACACCGGACCCGCGCACGGGCCCGCCCCTTCTCCCGGAGAGACCCGACCACAGCCGTGCCTGACCTGGATTCCGCCCGCCACGTCGTCACCGCGGTCATCGTGTCCCACGACGGCGCACGATGGCTGCCGGAAACCCTGTCCGCGCTCCGCGGCCAGACCCGCGCCGTCCAGCGGGTCGTGGCCGCCGACACCGGCAGTACCGACGCCAGTCCCGACCTCCTCGCCGACCACCTGCCCGCCGACGCCGTCATCGACCTCCCCGCCCGCACCGGATACGGCGACGCGGTCAGGGCCGCCCTGGACCTGCCCAGGTCCAGCACCGACGTGCACGGGTTCGAGGACGACGCCACCGAGTGGATCTGGCTCGTCCACGACGACCTCACCCCGGAGCGGGACGCCCTCGAACACCTGCTAGCGGCAGCCGACCAGGACCCCCGCAGCGCCGTCCTCGGCCCCAAGCTCCGCGACTGGTTCGACCGCCGACTGCTCGTGGAGGCGGGGGTCACCATCGACGGCGCGGGCCGCCGCGAGACCGGTCTCGAACAGCGCGAGTTCGACCACGGCCAGCACGACGGCACCCGGCAGGTCCTGGCCGTCTCCAGCGCCGGCATGCTGGTCCGCCGCGACGTGTGGGAGCGCCTCGGCGGGTTCGACCCCGCACTGCCGCTGTTCCGCGACGACATCGACTTCTGCTGGCGGGTCGGCGGCGCCGGGCTGCGGGTGCGCCTGGTCACCGACGCCGTCGCCTACCACGCGGAGGCCTCGGCCCGCCGCCGGAGGCGCATCACCGCCACCCGCAACCACCCCCGCCGGGTCGACCGCAGGCACGCCGTGTTCGTGCTGTTGGCCAACCTGCCCTTCGGCGGGATGCTGTTCGCTCTGCTGCGCAACTCCGTGGGCTCCGTACTGCGCGTACTCATGTACCTGCTCATCAAGCAGCCCGCGAACGCCCTGGACGAGGCGGCCGCGATCACCCTCGTCTACGGGCGGCCCCTCCGACTGGCCCGGGCCCGGTTCCGGCGCCGCCGCGACCGCCGCCGCACCTACAGCGCCATCCGGCCGTTCCTGGCCCGGGGGGTGGCGATGCGGCAGTTCGCCGACGCGGTCACCGCGCTGCTCACCGGCGAGCGGATGGCCGACACCGCGGGCCGCCACCAGGCGGTCACCGCGCCTCCGGGAGAGGAGGACGACGGCGTCGCCGACGACTCCACCTCCTTCTTCCGCCGCGTGGTCCTCCAACCGGGAGTGCTGCTGGTCATCGGTCTCACCGTGGTGACCCTGGTCGCCGAGCGCTCCCTCCTCCTGGGCGGGGGCATGATCGCGGGCGGGGCCCTGCCGCCGGTCACGGGCAACGCCCTCGACCTGTGGAACCTCTACCTGGCCGGGCACCCCGACAGCGGTGCGGGCTCGGCGGTGGCGGCGCCGCCCTACGTCGGGCTGCTGGCCCTGTTGTCCACCGTCACCCTCGGACAGCCGTGGATCGCGGTCATGGTGATCCTGCTGGGCTGCGTACCCCTGGCCGGGCTCACCGCCTACCTGCTCGCCCGTGAGGTGCTGCGCTTCCGCCCCGCCCGCCTGTGGATGGCCGGTGCCTACGCCCTGCTCCCCATGGCCACCGGGGCCGTCGCCCAGGGAAGGTTGGGCACCGCCCTGGTCCACGCCCTGCTGCCGGTCCTCGGGCTGCTGCTGGTCCGGCTCGTCTCCCTGCCGCCCAAGCCGTCCCGCCGGGCCGCGTGGGGCCTGGGACTCGCCCTCACGGTGGCCACCGCCCTCGTCCCCCTCGTCTGGCTCCTGTGCCTGGTCACCGGGGTGCTGGTGGCGGTCGCCTTCGGCCACCTGGGCCGTCGTCTCTTCGTCAGCGTGGCGATCAGCCTGGGCACCCCCGCCGTGCTCCTCATGCCCTGGACCCTCGAACTCCTGGCGCATCCGAGCCTGTGGCTGCTGGAGGCGGGGCTGCACCGGCCGGAGCTGTCCAACCCCGGCGCGACCCCCGCCGAGTTGCTCATGCTCTCCCCGGGCGGCCCCGGAACGCCCCCGTACTGGGTGACCGCGGGATTCATCGCCGCCGCCCTGTGCTCCCTGCTGCTGCTCCGCAACCGGATGCTGGTCGCCGCGGGCTGGAGCCTGGCCCTGTTCGGCATGCTCGTGGCCGTGCTGACCAGCAGGATCGTCATCGAGCCCTACTTCGGCGGCCCGGCCGCCCTGGTCTGGCCGGGCGTCGCGCTGGCCTTCGCCGCCACCGCCGTGCTCCTCACCGCCGCCACCGCCGCCCGCGCCTTCGGGGACATGATCCGCCTGGGCGGCCTGCGCCGGTACTTCGCGCTGGCCGTGGCCCTGCTGGCGCTGGCCACCCCGGTCTCGGCGGCGGCCCTGTGGATGTGGGAGGGCGTGGACGGGCCGGTCACCGCCGACGCCCCCCGGTCCGTGCCCGGCGCACTGGAGAGCGTGAGTTCGGACGGCACCGAGCCCCGCACGGTCGTCGTCACCCCCGCCGACGACGGCAGCGTCGACTACGTGGTGGCCCGGGGCCGAGAACCCCGGTTGGGGGAGGAGCGGATCGTGCCCGAGACGGCCACCCGCGCGGCCATGGACCGTGCCGTCGCCGAACTCGCCGCGGGACAGGGCGGCGACCAGCTGGTCACCCTGCTCGACCACGGCGTCCAGTTCGTCCTCTACCCCCGGCCCGAACTCGGCGGTCCCGCCGACGCCACCATGGTCGACACCCTCGACGGAACCCCCGGCCTGGGGCGGCAGTCGTTGTCCGACCACTACGGGCTCTGGCGGATCGTCGAACCCACCGGCGTTCTGCGCGCCGTCTCCGAGGACGGGCTCGACGCCGAGGCGCTGCGCGTGCGCGGCGCCGCCGACGACCTCACCGCCGAGGTCGACGAGGGCCACCCCGGCCGCCGTCTCGCCCTCGCCGAACCCGCCGACGGCGGTTGGCGGGCCACGCTCGACGGCGACGCGCTCGCCCCCGTGGACACCGAGAACGGTACCCAGGCCTGGGAACTGCCCGTACACGGCGGTGAGCTGCGCGTGTGGCACTCCGACCTGGTGCACACCGCGTGGCGGGTCACCCAGGGGGCGCTCCTGCTGATCGTCGCGGTGCTGGCCGCCCCGGGCGTGCGCACCGAGGAGGAGCGCAGGCTCATCGCGGCCACCCCGATGCCACGGCCCCGGCGCCCCCGCCGGGCGTCGCGCGCGAGGTCGCGCCGGGCGGCGGCTGGGCCCGGGGTCACGAGATCCGAGTCCCCGACAACAGAGGAGGCCGGGGTCGAGTCCCCCTCCGAGCCGGAGGAACGACCGGACACCGGACCCGACACCGGGCCCGCCACCACCGGTTCGCTCCCCGCCGTCCGCGGACGGCGCCGGGGGACGCGTGGCACCCGCCGGGCCGGGACCCGCAGGGCCGCCGGCAGACGCCGGGCGGGCACCGAGGAGGAGGGGTAGGACATGCGACTGATCGTGGAGAACCGGTTCGCCCTGTTCGGGTTGGTCGCGCTGGCGCTGCTCGCCCTCTTCGGAGTGGCGTTCGCGATCCAGCCGATCAACGCCCGGATCGGCGCGTCCGCACCCGACACCCTCCGCCCGGACCTGGCCGCTCGCGTGTGTCCCGCTCCGCACGAGGCCTCCGACGACGCCGAGAGCGCCGTCGCCGCCTTCGCTCCCCGGGTCAGCCGTGATGACGAGGGCGAGCTGAGGGCCGTCCCCCTGGCCGAGGTCGACGGCGACCCCGGGGCCCAGACCCTGGGCGAGGAGCTGACCGAACCCGGGCGGGTCTGGCGCACCGACGTCTCCGACGCGACCCGGCCCACCTCACTGCGCGCCGAGGGGTCCCTGGCCTCCGGGCTCGACGCCGCGCAGACCACCGTCTCCGACGACGGCATCACCGAGGTGCGCTGCGCGGCGCCGTCCATCGGCACCTGGTTCGCGCTGCCCGGGGCCGAGGACCCGGACGACGTCGAGCTGGAGGCCCTCACCGCGCACCTCGCCAACCCGGAGGACTTCCGGGCCACCGTGAGCGTCGACATCTACACGATGGAGGGGCCCTCCTACTCGCCGGACAGCAGGGGAATCCACCTCGACCCCGGGGAGTCGACCGAGCTGGACGTCACCGAGCTCATCCAGAACACCGGGGCCCTGGGCGTGCACGTGCGCACCAGCACCGGCCGGGTGGCCGCCTCCCTGCTCGCCGAGCACTCCTCGGGTCACAGCGACTGGGTGCCGCCCACCCGCGCGCCGGACGACGTCCAGGTCGTCCCGGGAGTGCCCGGGGGAGAGGGCACGCGCCGACTGTTCGTGGCGGCCCCCGGTGACGAGCCGGTACGGGCCCTGGTGCGCGTGGTGACCGAGAGGGCCGACGCCGACGACGCCACCGAAGCCGAGCCCCTGGCCCTCAACGTGCCGCCCGCCGCCTCGGCCTGGCTCTCCCTCGAAGGGGCGCTCGCGGAGGCCCCCGGAACGGTCGTCGTCGAGGCCGACGCCCCCGTCGTCGCCGGGGTGTCGGTCGAGACCGTCGACGACGGGAAGGTCGTCGAGACCGCCTACACCGCCGCGGTCGACCCGCTCTCCGGGCCGCTGGACACCACCGCCGTCATCCCGGACATGCCCGAGGGCGTCGACGTGGAACTGGTCCTGGGCGCCCTGGAGGAGGACGCCCAGGTGGTGGCCACCCCGATCGCGGCCGACGGGAGTATGGGCGATGCCGTCCGAGCCGAGGTCGCCGCAGGGACCACCCACGTCTTCGGTACCGACACCGAGGGGTGGGGGGCTCCCTCCGGGGCCGACCCCCGGGACGGGTACGCGGTCCGCCTGGAGCTGTTGGAGGACTCCGGTCCGGTCTACGCCGCCCGCGTGTTGCGCTCGGGCGACGCCGTGAGCGTCCTGCCCGTGACACCGGCGCCCGTCAGGGTGCTCCTGCCCGAGGTCCGCGACAGCATGACCGGCATCGTCCCCTGACCCGGGTCGGGAGCCCTTCTCCCACGTACCCGCCGGATCGTCCCAGGTCCGGGACGGGTGGCGCCGAAGTGCCAAGGAATGGTCCGAAACGGCCAATCCAGGTCTGCCATACTTGGCGCGGATCTGGACGGGGCACTTCGGGAGGTAGACGTGGACGAATCGTTGACCGGGGATTTCGGGGTTCCGAAGGCGGATTCCGACGGCGACGATTTCGTCGCGGCACCCGATTCCCCGCACCCGGAGGAACGGGGGCCGAAAACCCGGGTTCCGGAGCGGCCGTCGCCCGCGCCCTGGGAACGGCCCGACGTTCCCCCGGCCCCCGAACTCGACGGGCCGCCCACCGAATCCCCCGAGGCCGCGTCCGGGGCCGGGGAAGTGGTGGCGGCCGTCGGCGGCCTGGAAGAACAGGTGCGCAAATTCCACGCGCGCAGCGAGAACCAGGAACAGATCATCCGGCAGATGCAGAGCCGGATCGAACAGCTCCAGGGCGACCAGGTCCAGGCCCTGCTCAAGCCCGTGCTGCGCAGGTTCGCGGGCCTGCACGCCCAGGCGGCCGAGGCCGCGGAACGGGCGCGTGAGCGCGGAGAGAAATCCGAAAAGGACTTCGACTTCTTCATGGACGCGATCGAGGAGTCGCTCGGTCTCATCGACGTCGAATCCGTGGAGGCCGCGCCCCTCGTCGAGTTCGATCCCAAGAAACACCACGCGGCCCGCGTCGTCCCCACGGCGGACGTCGAATTGGACAAGCGCGTCCAGCGTGTTCTGCGGCAGGGATTCTCCTATGTCGACGCGGACCGTGTGTTCCTTCCCGCGCAGGTGAGCGTCTACCGTTACCAGCCGCCCCAGTAGGGTGCTTCCGTCATTGTTCGGACCGGTCACCGGCCGCGGACCGGGCGTGACGGGTGTCATACGACCAATTCCGAAGAAGGAGTCTCACGTTGAGTGACAGCGTGTACGGAATCGACCTGGGTACGACGTACTCCGCCATTGCCCGGATCAATGATCTCGGGCAGGCCGAAGTCGTCCCCAACGTCGACAGCAACCCGACGACCCCCTCGGTGGTCTACTTCGAGGACGGCAACAACATCGTCGTCGGCGAGGAGGCCAAGCGTGTACAGCGTTCGGCGCCCGACCACGCCTGCTCCCTGATCAAGCGCCACATGGGTACCCCCTACCCGCTGGACTTCCACGGCGAGCGGTACACGCCGGAGAGCGTCTCCGCGCTGATCCTCAAGGAACTGGTCGCCACGGCCAACAGCGAGAGCGGCCAGGACGTCACCAAGGTCGTCATCACGGTCCCCGCCTACTTCGGGGTCAAGGAGAAGGAGGCCACCAGGCAGGCCGGGCAGATCGCGGGCCTGGAGGTGGTCGGCATCGTGACCGAGCCGGTGGCCGCCGCTCTGTCGCTGGGCATCCGCGGGGAGAGCGCCGAGACCGTCCTGGTCTACGACCTCGGCGGCGGGACCTTCGACACCACGGTCATGCGGGCGGAGGCGGGCCGGGTCGAGGTCGTCGCCGTCGACGGCAACAAGTCCCTGGGCGGCGCGGACTGGGACACCGCCCTCTCCCAGCTGATCGTGGAGAAGTTCGTCCAGGCGGCCGGCCTGGGCGAGGAGGACCCCATGCTGGAGGAGGAGTTCGAGGCCGAACTCCTCGGCCAGGTCGAGGAGACCAAGAGGTCCCTGACCAAGCGGGAGAAGGCGACGGTCCGCTGCCGTTACCAGGACAAGGACGAGAAGGTCGAGGTCACGCGGGACGAGTTCGACTCCGTCACGCGCCACCTCGTCGGGCAGACCCTGGAGATCGCCCAGCGGACCGTGGCCACCGCCCAGGGCAAGACGCCGGGCCTGACCATCGACCGCGTGCTGCTGGTCGGCGGCTCGGCCAAGATGCCCATGATCGAGACCGCTCTGCGCGAGCAGCTCGGCTGGGACCCGGCCCGCAGCGACTTCGACCTGGCCGTGGCCAAGGGCGCCGCCATCTACGGGCAGGCCGCCGTGGACGAGGTCCTGTCCACCGACGGCTCGGAGGTGGAGGTCGCCCCGAACGCGGAGCAGAAGTACTTCCTCGGCGGGGCCAAGGCCCTGAGCGTCACGAACGTGCTCTCGCGCGGCCTCGGTGTGCGCTTCCTGGACCCGGACAAGGACGAGGAGTACATCAGCTTCCTCGTGCACGCCAACGACTCCATCCCCGTGCGGCTCGACCCCATCACCGCCCTGACGCTCCAGGACCGGCAGAAGGAGGTCTCCATCGCGCTCTTCGAGCAGGGCGGCGAACTGGAGTCCCCCTCGCCGGAGGACAACCAGCTCCTCCAGGAGAAGTCACTGGAGATCCCACCGATGCCCAAGGAGTCCCCGGTCGAGATCACCCTCACGGTGACCGCCGAGGGCCTGGCCCGGGTCACGGCCTTCGAGCCCACCGGCAACCGGACCATCGACGTCGAGGCCCAGGTGTCGGTGCTCTCCGAGGCCGAGGTCGAGCAGGCGGCCAAGCAGGTCTCCGGTCTCGCGCTGCGTTCCTGACGCGGCCGGAGAGCGGTTACCGGAGGGACGGGGAGGCAGGGGTGGCGTTCGACGCCAAGCAGTACAGGAAGACGGTCCTGATCCCGCTGGAGAAGGACAAGGACCGGATGGCGGTGCTCCAACAGGCCATCCGGGACGTCCAGGGAGAGGACGGGGCGACCGCCCTGGCCCGGTTGGACGTGGCCGGGATGTTCGCCGTGGAACCCTCGATGACCGGGGCCGAACTGGAGCGGCACCTCGGTAGCGTCGAGGCGGCCTTCAACAGTCCCTCGATCAAGAACAGGCGATCGGCGCAGCTGCTGAAGAAGCTGCTGGAACTGCTGCGCACGTCCGGTGCGGCCGTCGCCGATCCCGCGTTCTGGTCCGGGATGTCCCGGGCCAGGACCGAGGCCGTGCGCGCGCAGCTGGACGGCTTCGCCCGGGCGGTGGCCCAGGAGCACCCGCTCCGGGTGGTTCTGCCCGAGCAGGTGAGAGAGCTCGCGGCCGGTACCGGCCTGGGCGGGGTGTCCGAGGACGACCTCGCCGACGCGCTCTCGGCCCACGGTGTGCGGGTCGCGGCCGACTTCGAGGTGCCCAGGGTCCGGGTGCCCGCCGCCGTGCGCGTGGTGACCGACTACCCGGAGTTCCGGACCCTGGTGGACGTGGTGACCCGCCCCGAGCGGCCCGAGGGGATCAGGGTCGTCGACGAGCTCTCCTTCGGTGAACCCGCGCGCGTGCTGGGCCCGAAGGACGTCGCCCGGGCCCGGGGACTGCTCCAGCAGCAGGAGGCCCGGGTCGAGGAGGGGGCCCGCCAGGCGGCCCAGAACGGCCTGGCGGCTTTGGCCGAGTGCGCGTCCCCCGCCGACCTGCACGCCCTGGTCCTGTCCTCCCTGGCGGAGACCGTGGAGGGCCTGCTGCGGCGCGGTCAGCCACGCGTCACCGTCCACGAGGAACTGTGCCGGCGGGGGTTGGACCAGACCGACGCCGCCCGATTGGTCACCAAGCTGTCCGCCTCCACGAAGGTCCTCAGCGCGAACGACGTCGCCGAACGGCTGGCCGACGGCGCCCTCGGCGAGGCGCGCCGACTGCTCGACAGCCTCCCCGAACCGGAGGAGGACGAACGCGCCGAGCGGGAACGCCTCGCCCGGCGGGTCGAGGAGGCCGAGCGCAAGAAGGGGCGCAGCGTCGTCCGCTACGACGCCGCCGTCAAGCAGGGCGACTACGCGGCCGCCGCGGCCGCCCTGCGCGAGGCCCTGTCCGTCGACACCCGCGACGAGGAGCTGCGCAACCGGCTCCAACGGTTGCCCCCGCTTCCCCCGACGAACCTGTCGCTGAGGGCGGACGGGCGCGCGCTCGTCGCGTCGTGGAGCGCGGACGGGGAGGGCACGGCGCGCTACGCCGTGGTCCGGACCACCGGCGGGGTCCCGGCCAACCCCCGGGACGGCGAACTCCTCGCCGACGGCCACACCGGCACCGTCTTCAGGGACGAGCGGGTGCCGGTCGGCACCCGGGTGCGCTACTCGGTGTTCGCCACCCGGGACGGAGTCCTCCACTCGGCTCCGGCGACGGACACCTGTGAGGTCCTGCCCCCGCCCTTCGACCTGGACGCCTCCGCCGGTTCCTCACAGGTGTCTCTCTCGTGGGGGGTGCCGTCGGAGGCCCTGGGCGTCGTCGTCACCCAGACGGCGCCCGACGGCACGCGCACGACGCACCGCCCCACGACGCCCGGGCAGACGACCGTCACCGGTCTCACCCTGGGAACCAGGTACCGGTTCTCCGTCGCGGCCGTCTACCTGGCCGACGACGGCCGACAGCGCGAGTCGGTCGCCGTCACCGCGGACGCCACCCCCCGGGGCACCATCCGTGCGGTGGACGACCTGCGGATCGACTCCTCCCCGGACGGTCACCAGGCCAGTTGGGGAACGGTCACTGGTTACCCGGTCGAGGTGTGGGCCCTACCGCCCACCGCACGGATCGAACGCGGGACCCGGCTGCCCCGGGCCCGGCTGACCGGCATGGGCGGCCGAAGGCTCACACTGCGCCAGGACGGCGGGGCCGACGGGCGCACCGTGTGCTCGTTCGACCTCCTGCCCGAGGTCAGCCTGCTGGTTCCCGTGACCGTGGACGGTGACGGCGGCCTGGTGGGTACCGCGCGGATCACCGGCTCCGCGCCGCAGGTGCGCACACCGACCGCCGAGAGACTGGGCGGCGAGCTCAGGCTCTCCTGGGAGTGGCCCGAGGGCGACCACCAGATCGAGGTCGCCTGGCGGGCGGGCGGCCGACCGGTCACCCGCCGTGTCTCGCGGACCGCCTACAACGACGGCGGCGGGGTGCGCGTCCCGGACGCCGACTCGATCAGCGACATCACCCTGTCCACCGTGGTGCGCGCCGGGGACCGGGAGTGGTCGTCCGCGGCCGTCCCCGTCCCGCTGAGCGGTCCCGCCCCCAAGGTCCGCTACTCACTGGAGGTCAAGCGCTCCTGGATGGGCGGAAAGGGCTCGGTGAGGGTGACCGCCGAGTCCCCCGACTTCCGAGGAAGGGTCCCGGCCGTCACGGTCCTCAAGGAGGCGAAGTTCATGCCGGGCGACGCCTCCGACGGGACCGTGGTCGACCGCCGGGAGCTGGACTTCACCGACCGCGACTCGCTCTCCTACGAACTCCGGCTCGGCAGGGTCGCGTCACCGTTCTGGGTGCGGGTCTTCGTCGAGCCGGGAAGCGGCGCCCGGTTGCAAGATCCCCCGACAAGCCAGATGCGAGGCTGAGGCGCAGTGCTCTTCACAACGACGGCCCCGTGCCCGTACTGCTACACCGAGATCAACCCACGAAAGCTCGCCTACCGGTGCTCCGGACGGCACTCGGCCGGCCGGACACCCTGCGAGAAGCGGGTCGACCCCGCCCGCAGCAGGCACTTCAACGACACCAACGGGTACTGGCCCGTCATCGGGGAGGAGAAGGGCAACCTCCTGCCCGGGGTGCCCAGGCCCTCCCTCTCCGGCAACTGCGAGAACTGCGGGTCCGAACCCGGGCCGCCGGTGTGCCCCGAGTGCCACTCACTGCTGCCCTCCGAGTACGGCGCCGACTCGGCCCTCTTCGGCATGGTCGGCGTGCGCGGGTCCGGCAAGACCGTCATGCTCTCGGTCCTTGACGCCGAACTCCAGACCTCCGTCGCGGACCGCTTCGACGCGGCCATCGACGCCCCGGGCGGCAAGTCCGGGCTCACCCGGGACCTGCGGGTCTACCACCAGCTCATGAGCGGGGGCGGCGGGACCGTCCCCGGACAGACCCAGGAGAACCGCAGCGGACGCAAGGAGCCCGCGGTCTACTCGTGGCGGTACACGAAGAAGGGCCCGCTGGGGACCTCGCGGACCGCCTCCACGGTCTTCTCCTTCTACGACAACGCGGGTGAGGACTTCGCGACCACCGACGCGGCCCTGACCCAGCGCTACCTGGGCGCCACCTCGGGCGTCATCCTGCTGTTGGACCCCTTCGGCTTCCCGGAGAACCGCACGCGTGCGGAGGCCAGGGGAGCCGGGTTCGTGGAGACCGGGCCCGAGGAGGTGGTCGACGCCATCACCTCCGTCCTGCGTTCGACCGGAGGCGTCAAGCGCACGAAGAAGATCCGGCAGCCCATCGCGGTGGTGGTGTCCAAGATCGACGCCTTCTTCGACCAGATCGACGAGGACCACCCGCTGCGCAGCCCCTCGTCGAAGCGGCCGGTGTTCGACGAGTCCGAAGGGCAGACCGTGCACGACCACGTCGGGCTGCTCATCCAACAGTGGGGAGGCGCGGGCCTCCTCCGGAAGCTGGAGCACAACTACGGCTCCTTCCGGCTCTTCGGAGCCTCGGCCCTGGGGGCGGAACCGGACTACGCCTCCCAGCGCGTGAACCAGCGCGGCCTCCTGCCCCACCGCATCGCCGAACCACTGCTGTGGCTCATGGCCACGCGCGGCTTCATTCCGTCGACGGGAGCGTGAGATGGGTTTCGAGACAGCGACCTACACCGACGTCACGGCGGGCGAGGCGATCGACGGCGTCGACGGCTTCAACTTCCAGGCGGTCTCCCCGGGGCTGACCGGGGTGGACCGCCAGCGCATCCGGGAGGGGCTGCTCCACCGGGTGGTTCCCTCCTGGGACCTGGGGCACGATCCGCTCGACCACCCGCCCACGTGCGCCTTCGAGGTTCGTGACGGGCGCAGCTACCTCTCCCGGGGCCGGTCCACCGGTATCACCAACAGCGGCCGTCCCGGCAACCAGGTCACCCAGGTCATCGCCACCTCCGACCCGGGCGACTTCGTCCCCTACCGGCCGGCCCAGCTCTACGGCGCCCTCCAGTGGAATCTGGAGAAGGCCGCCGGACCCGCCCCCGAACCGTGGGTGACCCCGCTGGAGGTCCGACCGGAGTTCGAGGTGGACGCCCTCCAGGACATGGTCACCGGTGACGAGTGGGCGGCACGCGTCCTCCCGCACTACCTGACGATGATCGACGCGGCCCTCGGACCCGCCCCGACCAAGACGGTGCTGCTGCACGACGACCTCGACGAGGTCATGCGGTGGATCGCGCTGGGAACGCTCTTCGTGGAGTCCGAGCGGGCCCGGACCCTCGGGTTCAGGGCCCTGGTGGACGACCCCTGGCGGACCGACGCGGTCCTGGTGGGGGTGAGCCCCGGGTTCGGCGCCGTCGACCTCGGCTCCGCGAACGTCCTCGACCTGCGCGACCGCACGGTCCCGGACCTCGAACCCAGCGAGGTCGCGCGGGCGCGCGCCGCCCTGTTCCGCGACCACGACGCGGCCGACGCCCTCACCGCGGTGGAGGTCGCACGGCGCTGGGAGACCACCCTCGGCGCCGAGCTGGCCAACGACGCCGCCCGGCTGGTCGCGGTACCGGACCCCGACACCGACGGTGCCGGGGCGTGGCGCACCGCGGTCTCGGCGATCGACCGGCTCGCCCGGGCCGGGATGGAGGACGACCTGGCCCTGTACGGCGAGGAACTCAGCGAGGCCTCCGTCACCTACGGCCCGACCACGGCGGAGGAGTTCACCCTGGCGGGAGGGGCCGTACGCCACGCGCACGGCATCGGAGCCGACGACGTGGCCCGCGGCGTGCTCCTGCCCGCGCTGGAGGCGCTCGCCGCCGCCCCCGGGCACGCCGGGGCCTTCGCCCGGGAGCTGTCCGGGGCCGCGACCCCGCTCGAGTGGGAGTCGGAGGAGGAGCGCGCGGCGGCCGGGGGGTTCCTGGGCACCGTGCTGGCCTCGGCCCCCACCGACTGCCTGGCCGACCTCTTCGGCGCGGCCGGGGCCGTCGGAGCCCCGGTCACCGAGGAGGCGCGGGCGGAGGCGGCCGATAACCTCTCCGCGTTGTGGCTCACCGACCCGGACCTGGGCCGGGACCGGTGGCGGTCGTGGCTCGGAGGGAAGGAGGTGGCGGCGGCCACCGCGCGGCGCCTCGGCGACGCCTTCCACGCCAACGACGAGCGGGCCGTGGAGTCGCTGCTGCGGGGGGACTGGGACTTCCTCGTGGCGGAGGCCGGTAGCCCGGAGCTCCGTGGCTGGGTCGAGGCGGGCCGGATCAGCCGTCTGCCCGTGGCCGAACGCCGCGAGCGGATCGTCCGCTCCCTCACCATGCCCGCCGAGGCGTGGCAACTGGCCCTGACCGGCACCGAGGTACGGGACGACCCCGCCCTGTGGGCGGCCTGGGTCTCCCGCCACGGATACACCAACTCCCTCCAGGTCCGGGTGCGGACGGCTCTGGAGCGGGCCCGCTCGCCCTTCCGGGGAGCCCGGGCGGAGGCGACGGACTGGAGTCCGCTCCTGGAGGTCCTGGGGGACGCCCCGGACCGCGCGCTCGCCGAGGCTGCGGCGGAGTACCTCCGGGCCCGGGGGGTCCTGGAGGCCGCACGGTCCAAGAACCGTGACGAGGCCGACCAGACCCTGGAGACGGACCTGCTCCAGATGCGGCCGGTGGTGCCGTTCCTGCTGGCCGACATCGGCGCCCAGATCCTGCGCACCGACGACTCCCCCAGGACCGGCCGGGGCGGCGACGAGAGTGAGGGGGCCGACCGCGAACGGTCCGAGCGGGAGAGGGCCGACCGCGGCAGACGGACCAGAATGGTGCGCGCGGTCACTCCCTGGGGTCCGGCGGCCATCCAGGTCCACCTCGTGCGCCAGGCGGACCAGCGCCGGTCCCCGAGCGTGGTCGACCGCGCCCTGCGACTGCTCTCCGACTCCGACGCGTCGGTGGCGGAGGCGGCGGACGCGGCCCTGGCCCGGATCGCCGAGACACAGCCGGAGCTGATCCGCGAGGTCAGGGGCCGATTCCGGTTCCGCAGCGAACTGGACAAGTACCTCAAGGGGCGGTCGGACCGGTCGGGTGACCGTCGCAGACCGGGCAACCCCTTCGGTTGGGGGAGGGGACGGTAGATGCCTCAGCTCATCTTCATCCTGGCGATGCTCGGCCTGGGCTTCCTCGCCATCGTGGCCGTCATCTTCCTGGTCGTGTTCGTGGTGTGGACGATCGTCGCCCTCCTCGTGCGGATCTTCGCGTGGATTCTGGTCATCTGGCTGGGCTCTTCCCTGCTGGGGCTGGTGCTGGGCATCCTCAGGGGTGTCGTCCTGCCCCCGTTCGTGCTCGCGGGCCGCGAGGAGGAGGAACCCAGGATCGCCTCACCCGACGCCGTCGTGGCGGGGCAGGTGCTGGGCAAGGCGCCGCGCGGTCAGGCCAAGCACTCCGGCTGGGACCACGCCTGGCCCGTCTACATCCCGTACCAGTCCAAGCGGGACGCCAACGCGGTGCTGGCGGCGTCGAGGCGGATCGGCGGCGACGCCGTCCGCTTCCTCTTCGACGGGTGGATCATCGGGCTCCTCCTCCTGCCCGGCGTCATCGGCTACGCCCTCGGCGTGTGGCTCTCGGTCCTGAGCTGGTACCTCATCATGCGGGTCCTCGGCGGCGCCGTGCACCTCGTGCAGTGGTTCGGCATCCTCCTGTACCGCTGGTCCGGCCGACTGGCCCAGCGGCGCCGGAAGGCCGAGCTGCACTGCGTCAAGTGCTACCGGGCCACACCGATGCCGAGCTACCGGTGCGCCGACCCCGACTGCGGGACGGTCCACCACGACGTCCGCCCCGGCCCCCTCGGCGTCACCCACCGCCGGTGCGGGTGCGGGACCCGGATGCCGGTCACGGTCAGCAAGGCGGCCCGCCAGCTCACCGCCCTGTGCCCCTTCTGCCTGGGAGACGCCCCGGACGGAAGCGGAACCCGGCGGGTCCTTCCGCTGCCGGTCATCGGTGCCGTGAGTGCGGGCAAGACCCAGTTCCTGGCCACCGGGGTGGTCGAACTCGGTGAGCGGGCCGAGGCGCTGTCCGGCTCGCTCACACCGATCTCCCCTGAGGCCGAGGGGTTCGTGCGGACCGCCACCACCGCGGTCTCCCACGGCCGGAGGGTGGCCAAGACCGCCTGGGAGGACCGGCCCGAAGGGGTTCCGCTCGTCCTGTCCCTGCGGGGGCGCGAGGTCGAGGTCCACGTCATGGACGCCGCGGGGGAGAACTTCGTCAGCTGGGACCGGTCGCAGTCGCTGGGCTACATCGACACCGCCGACACCCTGCTGTTCGTCCTGGACCCCCTGGCGCTCCCGGAGGTGAACGAGCGCCTCCGGCGCGCCGACGAGGGGGACGCGGTCCCGCTGGCCCAGGGAGACCAGGAGGACGCCTACGCGAGCGTGGTCGACCGGCTCCGGGCCTCGGGGATCGGGCTGGAGGCCAAGCGTCTGGCGGTCGTCCTCACCAAGCTGGACGTGCTGCGGCGGGTTCCCGACGCCGGTGCGATCGACCCGGAGGACGGGGCCTCCGTCCGGGCCTGGCTGAAGGAGAACGGTGCGCGCGGATTCGTGCGGCGCATCGACCAGGACTTCCGGACCGCGCACTACTTCGCGGTGAACTCGCTGGGCGCGGCGGACGGACTCGACCCGTCCCATCCGGTCCGGGTCTTCGACTGGGCGCTGCGCGCCACCGATCCGAAGCTGGCCGTGCTGCCCACACGGGAGTCCGTGTCGGCGGGAGAGGGGGAGTGAGCGTGAAGGGGATGAGAGACGGTGTCCCGCTGGTCTACCGGACGTTCCGCAACTCGTGGACCGTCCTGCACGTCCTGCTCGTGGTCGCGGCGGGGGCGGCGCTGGTCTGGTGGTGGCGGGAGGGCAACCTCGTGGAGCTCCTGACCACCTTCTTCGACGGCCTGCTCGCCCTCCAGAGAAGCGTGGGCGGTCTGGTCCGCTGGCCCTGGAGCGGTTGGTAGCGCCCCCCGGGCCCTCGGCGGTCAGGTCGCCGTAGGTGCCGGTCGCGGCGTTGTAGCCGTGG